>NZ_JBMNDR010000042.1:0-45490 GCF_052543235.1 Streptomyces sp. SAS_272
GCCAGGAAGATCGGCAGCGGCATCAGGGTCGGCGTCTCGTCGGAGGCGTAGCCGAACATCAGGCCCTGGTCACCGGCGCCCTGACGGTCCAGCTCGTCCTCGTCGCCCTCGACCCGGGACTCGTACGCCGTGTCGACGCCCTGGGCGATGTCCGCGGACTGCGCCCCGATGGACACCGAGACGCCGCAGGAGGCGCCGTCGAAGCCCTTCTTGGAGGAGTCGTAGCCGATCTCGAGGATCTTGTCGCGCACCAGCTGGGGGATCGGCGCGTAGGCCTTGGTGGTGACCTCGCCGGCCACGTGGACCAGACCGGTCGTGATCAGGGTCTCGACGGCGACCCGGGAGGCCGGGTCCTCACGCAGCAGGGCATCGAGGATGGTGTCGCTGATCTGGTCAGCGATCTTGTCGGGGTGACCCTCGGTCACAGACTCCGAGGTGAACAGGCGACGGGACACAACGCTCCCTGGGGTTGCAGCGGCTGCTGGCTGATCATTGGCGGACGCGACAGGAGCTGCGCCCGGCGTCGTCCGAGAACAGTTTATCGGTCGTGCCCCGCCACCGGCCCACCCGTCTCGCCTCTCGGGAGCGCTGTGACCTGCGGCACGGGCATTCTGCCGAATGCCCGCCGCCCTTGGCCAGGGGACGCGGACCCCAATCCGGCCGGGCCCGGCGTGATCGCGGGCGTGCCGGGCGGTCAGCTCAGGCGCTGTGCCACCAGGTCCCACACGATGTCGGCCAGTGCCTCCTTCGGGCCATGGGCCACAGGCGTTTCACTGCCGTCGGCCCCCAGCACGACGGCCTCGTTCTCCTCGGAGCCGAACGTCCTGCGCTCCCCCACCTCGTTCACCACGAGCAGGTCGCAGCCTTTGCGCCGCAGCTTCGACCGGCCGTTCGCCAGGACGTCGTCGGTCTCGGCGGCAAAGCCGACAACCACCTGGTTGGGGCGCGCCCGGTCGGCGGACATCTCCGCGAGGATGTCCGGATTTCGCACCAGGACGACGGGGGCGGGCTCCTCGCCGTCCTTCTTCTTGATCTTGCCGGCCGCGTAGGTCTGCGGCCGGAAGTCGGCGACCGCGGCGGCCATGACGACCGCGTCGGCGTCGGCCGCGGCCTTGAGGACCGCCTCGCGCAGCTGTACGGCGGTGCCGACCGGAACCACGTCGACCCCCGCGGGGTCGGGCAGACCGGTGTTGGCCGCGATCAGGGTGACGCGGGCGCCGCGGGCGGCGGCGGTGCGGGCCAGGGCGTACCCCTGCTTGCCGGAGGAGCGGTTGCCGAGGAAGCGGACCGGGTCGAGGGGCTCTCGGGTGCCGCCGGCGCTGATCACTACGTGCCGCCCGGCCAGATCGGGCTCCCGCACGCCTCTGGCCAGAACCCGGCGGCAGACCTCGAAGATCTCGGCCGGGTCGGGAAGCCGGCCCTTGCCGGTGTCGACGCCGGTGAGCCGCCCGACGGCCGGCTCGATCACGAGGGCGCCCCGGCGGCGCAGTGTCGCCACGTTCTCCTGGGTGGCCGGGTGTTCCCACATCTCGGTGTGCATCGCGGGGGCGAAGACGACCGGACAGCGGGCGGTGAGAAGCGTGTTGGTGAGGAGGTCGTCGGCGAGGCCGTGGGCGGCCTTGGCGAGCATGTCCGCCGTGGCGGGGGCGACGACCACCAGGTCGGCGTGCTGGCCGATGCGGACGTGCGGGACCTCGTGGACGTCGTCCCAGACCTCCGTCGAGACGGGGTGGCCGGAGAGGGCGGACCAGGTGGCGGCGCCGACGAAGTGCAGGGCGGACGCGGTGGGCACGACACGCACGTCATGACCCGACTCCGTCAGTCTGCGCAGCAGCTCGCACGCCTTGTAGGCGGCGATGCCCCCGCTGACCCCCAGAACGACCTTCGGCTTGTCCACCGTTTCTCCCCGGACCTCGACGCGCGTACGCCGCGGCTCCCGGCGTACGGGTCCATCACACACCACAGGCCCGGCAGTCGTGCTGCCGGGCCTGTGGAAAAACCCACGGTGAGCCGAAAATACTACTGCGCAGGGCCCTCGACGGCCTCGGACGTCAGCAGACCGGCGTTGATCTCGCGCAGGGCGATCGACAGCGGCTTCTCGTGGACGTGGGTGTCGACGAGCGGACCGACGTACTCGAGGAGGCCCTCGCCGAGCTGCGAGTAGTACGCGTTGATCTGGCGCGCCCGCTTGGCCGCGTAGATCACGAGGCTGTACTTCGAGTCGGTGGCCTCGAGGAGCTCGTCGATCGGCGGGTTGATGATGCCCTCGGGCGCGGAGATGGAAGAGGACACGCTCTACCTTCCGATGGATGGGAAAAAATAGGTCATGATCACAGATTCGTGATCACACAACATCCATCAAGGCTAGCAGCTCGCGCGCCACGTCCTCGACGGAGGTGTTGACCAGGGTCACGTCGAACTCCGGCTCGGCCGCGAGTTCGATCTTCGCCGCCTCCAGGCGGCGCTCGATCACCTCGGGCGGTTCGGTGCCCCGCCCGGTGAGCCTGCGCACCAGCTCGTCCCACGAGGGAGGGGCCAGGAACACCAGCCGGGCGTCCGACATGGACTCGCGGACCTGCCGCGCGCCCTGGAGGTCGATCTCCAGGAGCACCGGCTCACCCGACTCCAGGCGCTCCAGAACGGCGGCGCGCGGAGTTCCGTAGCGGTTGCCGGCGAACTCGGCCCATTCCAGCAGCTCGCCGTTGGCGATCAGCTTGTCCATCTCGTCGTCGGTGACGAAGAAATAGTGGACGCCGTGCCGTTCGCCGGGCCGGGGCTTACGGGTCGTCGCCGACACCGAGAGCCAGACCTCGAGGTGTTCCT
This sequence comes from Streptomyces sp. SAS_272, assembly GCF_052543235.1. Classification (NCBI taxonomy): domain Bacteria; kingdom Bacillati; phylum Actinomycetota; class Actinomycetes; order Kitasatosporales; family Streptomycetaceae; genus Streptomyces; species Streptomyces sp. SAS_272. The sequence goes on from NZ_JBMNDR010000042.1 coordinate 2,824, forward strand.
TGCGCATATGCGCGACGACCGTGCTCTTGCCGACCCCTGAGGGGCCGGAGAGCACGGTCAGCCGCGGACGTGCGTCCGGGGGTTCGGGGGTCGTCCCCCGGAGGTTTACTGCCATGCAGCGATTATTCCAGCAATCCCGGAGTGCCCGGGACTCCCTTCCGGCAGGACCCGGGCATCAGGAGCCGGTGCTGCCGAACTCACGCTCCAGGGAAGCGATCTGGTTGGAGCCGAGGCCGCGCACGCGGCGACTCTCGGAGATGCCGAGCCGCTCCATGATCTGCTTGGCGCGGACTTTGCCCACGCCCGGGAGCGACTCCAGGAGGGCGGAGACCTTCATCTTGCCGATGACGTCGTTTTCCTGACCCTGCTTGATGACCTCGTGAAGGGAGGCGCCGGAGTGCTTCAGTCGATTCTTGACCTCGGCCCGCTCCCGGCGAGCCGCGGCGGCCTTTTCGAGCGCGGCTGCGCGCTGTTCGGGGGTAAGGGGCGGAAGAGCCACGCCTACGTCACCTCGGATGTCGAACTGTCGGATACGGACCGGTGAGGAACCTAGTGGCCCCACACCTGGTGAGATACGAGCAACACGCGCTGCCCGTTCACTCTCCGTCGGAGACTAGCGGCCAACTCCGCCAGAGTCAGCGAGAACAGAGGAAAAGTCCTGGTCAGCCTCCGTAGGGCCGGACATTTAAGACATACTGCCCAGGATTTGAGGATGTATCCAGCCTCAAGTCGCCCCCGAGCCGCCCCACCGAACCCCCGGTCGGGCGGCCGACGCCGCTCGGACGACGGTCAGGCGGCGGTCACGGCGGTCCGGACCGCATACGCGAACCGCTCCACCGCGTCACGCAGAGCGACGACGTCGGGACCGTGCCGCAGGACGCCCCGGCTCACGTTCGGGACGACGTTGCGCACCGCGGGCCCGAAGACCCGGGGAAGATCGGCCGGCGTGGCCCCCTGGGCGCCGACGCCGGGCGCGAGAAGCGGACCGTTGATGTCCAGGTCGTACGTCGAGAGGTCGCCCAGCGTGGCACCGACGACCGCGCCGAAGGAGCCCAGGGGCTCCTCCCCCGCGTTCTCGGCGGCCAGGTGCGCCAGCATCGTGGCGCCCACGTCGCGCCCGTCGGCCCGCACCGCGTGCTGGACCTCGCCGCCCTCCGGGTTGGAGGTCAGCGCCAGCACGAACAGTCCGGCGCCGCTCTCCCGGGCCAGCGCCACCGCGGGCGACAGCGATCCGTAGCCGAGGTAGGGCGAGACGGTGAGCGCGTCGGAGAACAGCGGAGCGTCCTTGTGCAGGAACGACTCGGCGTAGGCGGCCATGGTCGAGCCGATGTCGCCGCGCTTGGCGTCCATGACGACCAGGGCGCCCGCCGCCCGCGCCTCCTGCACCGTCCTCTCGAGGACTGCCACCCCGCGCGAGCCGAACCGCTCGAAGAAGGCGCTCTGCGGCTTCAGCAGCGCGACCCGGTCGGCCGTCGCCTCGACGACCGTGCGGCTGAACCGCTCCAGTCCGGTGACGTCGTCGTTCAGACCCCACTCGGCGAGCAGGGACGCGTGCGGGTCGATGCCGACGCACAGCGGGCCGCGTTCGTCCATGGCCCGCCGCAGACGCGCGCCGAAGGGTTCCATCGTCATGCCGTCTTCCTCACGTCGGCGCCGACCGCGTCGGCGAGAGTGGCGTAGGGGCTCGTCCGCAGCCGGGCGGCGAGGCCCTTGTGGACGGCGCGCCCCCAGAAGGGCCCTTCGTAGACGAAGGCGCTGTACCCCTGCACCAGGGTCGCGCCGGCCAGGATGCGCTGCCAGGCGTCCTCGGCGTTCTCCACGCCGCCCACGCCGACCAGCGTCACGCGGTCGCCCACGCGCGCGTAGAGGCGACGCAGCACCTCCAGGGAGCGCGCCTTGAGGGGCGCTCCGGACAGGCCGCCGGTCTCCTTCACCAGGGAGGGCTCCGACGTCAGGCCGAGGCCCTCCCGGGCGATGGTGGTGTTCGTGGCGATGATCCCGTCCAGACCGAGCTCCACGGCAAGGTCGGCGACCGCGTCCACGTCCTCGTCGGCGAGGTCCGGGGCGATCTTCACGAGCAGCGGGACACGGCGCGCGGTGACCGCGCGGTCGGCGGCCTCGCGCACGGCGCTCAGCAGCGGCCGCAGCGCCTCGGTGGCCTGCAGGTTCCGCAGCCCCGGCGTGTTGGGCGAGGACACGTTGACGACGAGGTAGTCGGCGTACGGCGCGAGCCGCTCGGCCGACTTCACGTAGTCGCCGACGGCCTCCTCCTCCGGTACGACCTTGGTCTTGCCGATGTTGACGCCGACGACGGGCTTGAAGACGGGCGTACGGGAGGCCAGGCGCGCGGCCACGGCGAGCGAGCCGTCGTTGTTGAAGCCCATCCGGTTGACGAGCCCCCGGTCCTGCACGAGCCGGAACAGCCGTTTCCCGGGGTTGCCGGTCTGCGCCTCGCCGGTGACCGTGCCGATCTCCACGTGGTCGAAGCCCAGCATCGACATCCCGTCGATCGCGACGGCGTTCTTGTCGAAGCCGGCCGCCAGCCCGAACGGGCCGTGCATGCGCAGCCCGAAGGCCTCCGTGCGCAGCTCCCGGTAGCGGGGCGCCAGCGCCGCGGCGAGGAACGTGCGCAGCACCGGCACCCGGGCGGCGAGACGGATCCAGCGGAAGGCCAGGTGATGGGCGTTCTCGGGGTCCATCCGGGTGAAGACCAGACGGAAGAAGAGCTTGTACATGTCTCAGGTGTCCTTCGGAGAGCCTCGTGAGCCCCGTGGAGCGCGGGCCTCGTGCAGAGGGGTCCTCATGGAGAGGGGGGCCTCATGGAGAGGGGGACACCGTTTCCGGTGTCCCCCTCTCCAGCTGCTAGTCGCGAGCCGCGGTCAGGTGTTCGGCGTGTTCCTGGAGCGAGCGGACGCCCACGTCCCCACGGTTGAGGGCGTCGATGCCCTGGACGGCGGCGGCGAGCGCCTGCACCGTCGTCAGGCACGGCACGGACCGCGCCACGGCCGCCGTGCGGATCTCGTAGCCGTCCAGCCGGCCGCCGGTGCCGTACGGGGTGTTCACGATGAGGTCGACGTCGCCGTCGTGGATGTGCTGGACGATCGTCTTCTCGCCGTTCGGACCGGTCCCCTCGGACTGCTTGCGCACCACCGTGGCGTTGATGCCGTTGCGCCTGAGGACCTCGGCCGTGCCGGAGGTGGCGAGCAGTTCGAAGCCGTGGGCGACCAGCTCCCGCGCGGGGAAGATCATCGAGCGCTTGTCCCGGTTGGCGACCGAGATGAACGCGCGGCCCTTGGTGGGCAGCGGGCCGTACGCGGCCGCCTGCGACTTGGCGTACGCCGTGCCGAAGACCGAGTCGATGCCCATGACCTCGCCGGTGGAACGCATCTCCGGGCCGAGGACGGTGTCGACGCCGCGGCCGGAGGTGTCCCGGAAGCGGGTCCACGGCATCACGGCCTCCTTGACGGAGATCGGCGCGTCCAGCGGCAGCTCGCCGCCGTCACCGGTCGCCGGGAGCAGCCCCTCGGCGCGCAGTTCGGCGATGGTCGCGCCGAGCGAGATGCGGGCGGCGGCCTTCGCCAGCGGCACCGCGGTCGCCTTCGAGGTGAAGGGGACGGTACGGGACGCGCGCGGGTTGGCCTCGAGGACGTAGAGGATGTCGCCGGCCATCGCGAACTGGATGTTGATCAGGCCGCGCACGCCGACGCCCTTGGCGATCGCCTCGGTGGAGGCCCGCAGGCGCTTGATGTCGAAGCCGCCCAGGGTGATGGGGGGCAGGGCGCACGCCGAGTCGCCGGAGTGGATGCCGGCCTCCTCGATGTGCTCCATCACGCCGCCGAGGTAGAGCTCGACGCCGTCGTAGAGCGCGTCGACGTCGATCTCGATGGCGTCGTCGAGGAAGCGGTCGACGAGGACCGGCCGGGTGGGGCTGATCTCGGTCGACTCGGCAATGTAGGAGGACAGCCGGATCTCGTCGTAGACGATCTCCATGCCGCGGCCGCCGAGGACGTACGAGGGCCGGACGAGCACCGGGTAGCCGATCTCGTCGGCGATGGCCTTGGCCTGGGTGAAGGTGGTGGCCGTGCCGTGCTTGGGAGCCGGGAGTCCGGCCTCGGCGAGCACGCGCCCGAAGGCGCCCCGGTCCTCGGCCGCGTGGATGGCCTCCGGAGGGGTGCCGACGATCGGCACGCCGTTGTCCTTGAGGGCCTGCGCCAGACCCAGCGGGGTCTGCCCGCCGAGCTGCACGACGACGCCGGCGATCGGACCGGCCTGCGCCTCCGCGTGGACGATCTCCAGCACGTCCTCGAGCGTCAGCGGCTCGAAGTACAGGCGGTCGGAGGTGTCGTAGTCGGTGGAGACCGTCTCCGGGTTGCAGTTGACCATCACCGTCTCGTACCCGGCGTCGGACAGCGCGAAGGAGGCGTGGACGCAGGAGTAGTCGAACTCGATGCCCTGGCCGATGCGGTTCGGGCCGGAGCCCAGGATGATCACCGCGGGCTTCTCGCGGGGCGCGACCTCGTTCTCCTCGTCGTAGGAGGAGTAGAAGTACGGCGTCTTCGCGGCGAACTCGGCGGCGCAGGTGTCCACCGTCTTGTAGACGGGGCGGACGCCCAGAGCGTGCCGGACCTCGCGCACGACGTCCTCGCGCAGTCCGCGGATCTCGGCGATCTGCTGGTCGGAGAAGCCGTGCCGCTTGGCCTCGGCGAGGAGGTCGGCGTCCAGCCGGTCGGCCGCGGCCAGCTCGTCGGCGATCTCCCTGATGAGGAAGAGCTGGTCGACGAACCAGGGGTCGATCTTCGTGAACTCGAAGACCTCCTCGGGCGTCGCACCCGCGCGGATGGCCTGCATGACGGTGTTGATCCGGCCGTCGGTGGGCCGGACGGACTCCCTCAGCAGCTCGTCCTTGTCGCCGGGCTCGCCGACGAACGTGAACTGGCTGCCCTTCTTCTCCAGCGAGCGCAGCGCCTTCTGGAAGGCCTCGGTGAAGTTGCGGCCGATGGCCATGGCCTCGCCGACCGACTTCATGGTGGTCGTGAGGGTGGAGTCGGCGGACGGGAACTTCTCGAAGGCGAAACGCGGGGCCTTGACGACCACGTAGTCGAGCGTCGGCTCGAAGGAGGCCGGGGTCTCCTGCGTGATGTCATTGGGGATCTCGTCGAGGGTGTAGCCGACGGCGAGCTTGGCCGCGATCTTGGCGATCGGGAACCCGGTGGCCTTCGAGGCCAGGGCCGACGATCGCGACACGCGCGGGTTCATCTCGATGACGATGACCCGGCCGTCCTCGGGGTTCACCGCGAACTGGATGTTGCAGCCGCCGGTGTCCACGCCGACCTCGCGGATGATCGCGATGCCGACGTCGCGGAGGACCTGGTACTCGCGGTCGGTCAGCGTCATCGCGGGAGCCACGGTGATCGAGTCGCCGGTGTGCACGCCCATGGGGTCGAAGTTCTCGATGGAGCAGACGACCACGACGTTGTCGTGCTTGTCGCGCATCAGCTCCAGCTCGTACTCCTTCCAGCCGAGGATGGACTCCTCCAGGAGCACCTCGGTGGTCGGCGAGAGGGTGAGGCCCTGGCCGGCGATGCGGCGCAACTCCTCCTCGTCGTGGGCGAAGCCGGAGCCCGCGCCGCCCATGGTGAAGGAGGGGCGGACGACGACGGGGTAGCCGCCGAGCGTCTCGACGCCGGCGATGACGTCGTCCATGGAGTGACAGATCACGGACCGCGCGGACTCGCCGTGTCCGATCTTCGCGCGGACGGCTTCGACGACGCCCTTGAAGAGGTCGCGGTCCTCGCCCTTGTTGATCGCCTCGACGTTGGCGCCGATCAGCTCGACGCCGTACTTCTCCAGCACACCCTGCTCGTGCATGGAGATCGCGGTGTTCAGGGCGGTCTGGCCGCCGAGCGTGGGCAGCAGGGCGTCGGGCCGCTCCTTGGCGATGATCTTCTCGACGAACTCCGGGGTGATCGGCTCGACGTAGGTGGCGTCGGCGATCTCCGGGTCGGTCATGATCGTCGCCGGGTTGGAGTTGACCAGGATCACCCTGAGGCCCTCGGCGCGCAGGATGCGGCACGCCTGGGTGCCGGAGTAGTCGAACTCGGCGGCCTGGCCGATGACGATCGGGCCGGAGCCGATGACCAGGACGGACTGGATATCGGTGCGCTTAGGCACGCTGGCCCTCCATCAGGGATACGAAGCGGTCGAACAGGTAGGCGGCGTCGTGCGGGCCCGCTGCCGCTTCGGGGTGGTACTGGACGGAGAAGGCCGGCTGGTCGAGCAGCTGCAGCCCCTCCACGACGTCGTCGTTGAGGCAGACGTGCGAGACCTCGGCGCGCCCGAACTTCGTCTCGCTGACCTTGTCGAGCGGCGCGTCGACGGCGAAGCCGTGGTTGTGCGCGGTGACCTCGACCTTGCCGGTCGTCCGGTCCTGGACCGGCTGGTTGATGCCGCGGTGCCCGTACTTCAGCTTGTAGGTGCCGAAGCCGAGGGCGCGGCCGAGGATCTGGTTGCCGAAGCAGATGCCGAACAGCGGCGTCCTGCGCTCGAGCACCTCGGTCATCAGCGCGACGGGCCCGTCGGCGGTGGCCGGGTCGCCGGGGCCGTTGGAGAAGAACACGCCGTCGGGGTTCACGGCGTACACCTCGTCCGCCGAGGCCGTCGCGGGCAGCACGTGCACCTCGATGCCGCGTTCGGCCATGCGGTGCGGGGTCATGCCCTTGATGCCGAGGTCGATGGCGGCCACGGTGAACCGCTTCTCGCCGACCGCGGGCACCACGTAGGCCTCCTTGGTGGCGACCTCCTCGTACAGGCTGGCGCCCTTCATGTGCGGCTGGGCCTGCACGCGTGCGAGGAGTTCGGCGTCCGGGGCGATCGACTCGCCGGAGAAGACGCCGGCCCGCATCGAGCCGCCCTCGCGCAGGTGCCGGGTGAGGGCGCGGGTGTCGATGCCGGAGATCCCGACGATCCCCTGGGCGACGAGCTCGTCGTCCAGCGAGCGGCGGGCGCGCCAGTTGGAGGGGACGCGCGCGGGGTCGCGTACGACGTAGCCGGAGACCCAGATGCGGCCGGACTCGTCGTCCTCGTCGTTCCAGCCGGTGTTGCCGATCTGCGGGGCGGTCGCGACGACGATCTGGCGGTCGTACGACGGGTCGGTCAGGGTCTCCTGGTAGCCGGTCATGCCGGTGGAGAACACCGCTTCGCCGAAGGTCTCCCCCACGGCCCCGTAGGCCCGGCCGCGGAAGACGCGGCCGTCCTCCAGGACGAGTACGGCGGGAGCCTTGGCGGCTCCCCTGGTGGAGGTCGTCATCGTGCGCCTTCCGTCGTGTCGTTCTTGATCATGGAGTTGATGGCGTCGACCCAGGCGCCGTGCTCGGCCGCGTGGTCCGAGCGGAAGCCGGAGTCGATCAGCCTGTCGCCGTGCGCCCACGTCACCACGAGCAGTCCGCCCTCGGTGAGGACCTTGCCGGCGATGCCCTTGCCGAGCAGGGCCTCGCGCAGCGCGTCGGCCGGGATGAAGAAGTCGCTCGCGCCCGGGCGTACGACGTCGAGTCCCGCGTCCGTCAGGGTGAGCTCGACCCGGCTGCGGGCGCCGAGGCCGTGCGCCACGATGCGGTCGAGCCACTGCCCGGCGGTGGTGGAGCCGTGGTAGCGGCCGCTCATGCCCAGTCTCACCGGACCGGGCTCGTCCGGCGCGGTGGGCAGCTCGGGCAGGTCGCTCTGGAGCGTGCCGCGCCACTTCCAGCCCTCGCGCATCAGCCAGTACACGAGCGCGACGAACAGTCCGAGGCCGACCACCCAGCCGGCCCGGGCGGCCCAGTCGGTCACTTGGGCCGATTCCTTCTCGGCCGCGAGCAGTAGTGCAGATGTCACGTGAGCTTCCCGTCGACGAGCGTGGCCCTGCCCCGCAGCCACGTGTGCGTGACACGGCCCGGCAGCTCACGCCCCTCGTACGGGGTGTTCCGGCTGCGCGAGGCGAAGCCCGCGGGGTCCACGGACCCACGGTATTCCGTGTCGACGAGCGTGAGGTTGGCGGGCTCACCAGCCGAGACGGGACGCCCGTGGCCCGTGGCCTGCCCGATGAGGGCGGGCTTGAAGGACATCCGGCTCGCGACCCCGGCCCAGTCCAGCAGGCCCGTCTCGACCATCGTCTCCTGGACCACCGACAACGCGGTCTCCAGGCCGACCATGCCCATGGCGGCCGCGGCCCACTCGCAGTCCTTGTCCTCGTGCGGGTGCGGGGCGTGGTCGGTGGCGACGATGTCGATCGTGCCGTCGGCGAGCGCCTCCCGCAGGGCCAGCACGTCCCTCTCGGTGCGCAGCGGCGGGTTCACCTTGTAGACGGGGTTGTACGAGCGGACCAGTTCGTCCGTGAGGAGCAGGTGGTGCGGGGTGACCTCGGCGGTGACGTCGATGCCGCGGGACTTGGCCCAGCGGACGATCTCGACCGAGCCTGCGGTGGAGAGATGGCAGATGTGGACGCGGGAGCCCACGTGCTCGGCGAGCAGGACGTCCCGGGCGATGATCGACTCCTCGGCCACCGCGGGCCAGCCGCCCAGCCCCAGCTCGGCGGAGACGACGCCCTCGTTCATCTGGGCGCCCTCGGTCAGCCGCGGCTCCTGCGCATGCTGGGCGACCACCCCGCCGAAGGCCTTCACGTACTCCAGCGCCCGGCGCATGATCACGGCGTCGTCGACGCACTTGCCGTCGTCGGAGAAGACGGTGACGCCGGCGGCCGACTCGTGCATGGCGCCGAGTTCGGCGAGCTTCCTGCCTTCCAGGCCGACGGTGACGGCGCCGATGGGCTGCACGTCGCAGTAGCCGTGCTCCTGCCCGAGCCGGTAGACCTGCTCGACCACGCCGGCGGTGTCGGCGACGGGAAAGGTGTTGGCCATGGCGAAGACGGCCGTGTAGCCGCCGGAAGCGGCGGCGCGGGTGCCGGTCAGCACCGTCTCGGAGTCCTCGCGGCCCGGCTCGCGCAGATGGGTGTGCAGGTCGACCAGGCCCGGCAGCAGCACCTTGCCCGCGGCCTCGACGACCTCGGCGCCCTCGGCGGACAGCCCCCGGCCCACCTCGGCGACGACCTCGCCGTCGATCAGGACGTCCTGCGGCTCGCCGCCGAGCACCTTCGCACCACGGATCAGGATCTTGCTCATGGCTCTTACTTCTCCTCGGTGGTGGTGCGGGCGTGGCTGACGGCGGGTTCGTTGCCGCCCAGGAGCAGGTAGAGGACGGCCATCCGGATGGACACGCCGTTGGCGACCTGTTCGACGACGGTGCAGCGCTCGGAGTCGGCGACCTCGGCGGTGATCTCCATGCCGCGGACCATCGGGCCGGGGTGCATCACGATCGCGTGCTCGGGCATCCGCGCCATCCGGTCGCCGTCGAGGCCGTAGCGCCGCGAGTACTCGCGCTCGGTCGGGAAAAAGGCGGCGTTCATCCGCTCGCGCTGCACGCGCAGCATCATCACCGCGTCGGACTTGGGCAGCGTGCTGTCGAGGTCGTACGACACCTCGCAGGGCCAGGTCTCGATGCCGACCGGCACCAGGGTGGGCGGGGCGACCAGGGTGACCTCGGCGCCGAGCGTGTGCAGCAGGTCGACGTTGGAGCGGGCGACCCTGCTGTGCAGCACGTCGCCGACGAGTGTGATGCGCTTGCCCGAGAGGTCCTGGCCGAGCCCGGCGTCCCGGCCGACCAGCCGGCGTCGCATGGTGAAGGCGTCCAGGAGGGCCTGGGTGGGGTGCTGGTGGGTGCCGTCCCCCGCGTTGACGACGACCGCGTCGATCCAGCCGGACGTGGCCAGGCGGTAGGGCGCACCGGAGGCGCCGTGCCGGATGACGACCGCGTCGACGCCCATCGCCTCCAGGGTCTGCGCGGTGTCCTTCAGGGACTCGCCCTTGGAGACGCTCGACCCCTTGGCGGAGAAGTTGATGACGTCCGCGGAGAGGCGCTTCTCGGCGGCCTCGAAGGAGATACGCGTGCGCGTGGAGTCCTCGAAGAAGAGGTTGACGATGGTGCGGCCCCGCAGGGTCGGCAGTTTCTTGATGGGCCGGTCGGCGACCCGGGCCATCTCCTCGGCGGTGTCGAGGATCAGGACGGCGTCGTCGCGGGTGAGGTCGGCGGCCGAGATGAGATGACGCTGCATCTGTCAGGCTCCGTAAGGCAGTTCAGGCATGGGGAGATCACGGGCGTACAGGGGCACGGCTGCGCGACGCGCGGCGACGGGGCCGCACGCGCGCGTGCTACTGCTGGGCGGTCTGCTTCACACCGAGGAGCACGGTGTCGCGACCGTCCTCCTCGGCGAGCTGGACCTTGACCGTCTCCCGCAACGACGTGGGGAGGTTCTTGCCGACGTAGTCGGCGCGGATGGGCAGTTCCCGGTGGCCGCGGTCGACGAGGACCGCGAGCTGGACCGCGCGCGGGCGTCCGAGGTCGTTCAGGGCGTCGAGGGCGGCGCGGATGGTGCGACCGGAGAAGAGCACGTCGTCGACGAGGACGACCAGCCTGCCGTCCAGGCCGTCACCGGGGATCTCGGTGCGGGCCAGCGCACGCGGCGGGTGCATGCGCAGGTCGTCGCGGTACATGGTGATGTCGAGGGAGCCGACCGGAACCTTGCGGGCGGTGATCTGCTCGAGCTTGTCGGCGAGCCGCCGGGCGAGGAAGACGCCGCGGGTCGGGATGCCGAGCAGCACCACGTCGTCGGCGCCCTTGGCGCGTTCGACGATCTCGTGGGCGATGCGGGTCAGCACGCGCGCGATGTCGGGGCCCTCGAGTACGGGCCGGGCATCGTCGTGCCGGGGATCCTGCTGGGTGTCCTGCTTGTCCATAAGAAACGGACCTCCTTCTCCGCCTCACGGGACGGACCTTAAAGGACGTCGGATTTGCGCCATCCACGCTACCAGGCCCGAGGGGCGTCCCTGATCACCCCCTTGGCCTAATCGGCCATCGATACCACGGAAGAGTCGGTGTGGACCATTCGGCTTGACGCAGAAGAATCACGCTGCGTAACCTCACAGTGAGTTACCAGCACGCGGCTCGTGCCGCGTCGACCCATTGCCGGGAGCTATATGTCCAGCGAATACGCCAAGCAGCTCGGGGCCAAGCTCCGGGCCATCCGCACCCAGCAGGGCCTTTCCCTCCACGGTGTCGAGGAGAAGTCCCAGGGACGCTGGAAGGCGGTCGTGGTCGGTTCGTACGAGCGCGGCGACCGTGCCGTGACCGTGCAGCGTCTTGCCGAGCTGGCGGACTTCTACGGCGTTCCCGTGCAGGAACTGCTGCCGGGCACCACCCCGGGCGGGGCGGCCGAGCCCCCGCCGAAGCTGGTCCTGGACCTGGAGCGACTGGCGCACGTGCCGGTCGAGAAGGCCGGCCCGCTGCAGCGGTACGCGGCCACGATCCAGTCCCAGCGCGGTGACTACAACGGCAAGGTGCTGTCGATCCGCCAGGACGACCTGCGCACCCTCGCCGTCATCTACGACCAGTCGCCGTCGGTCCTGACCGAGCAGCTGATCAACTGGGGCGTACTGGACGCGGACGCGCGGCGTGCGGTCGCCCACGAGGAGGGCTGAGGCCCGAGCGGGCTCGCAGGGCTCTGCAGAAACGTGCCGCCGGGGTGGCCGGAACCTGATGGTTCCGGCCACCCCGGCTTCGTCCGTACCACGCCGGAGGGCCCACAGCCTGCGCTGTGGGCCCTCCGGCGTGTTCGCGCCCCCGAGGGGGCGCGGGAGCTGCGCGACGAGCCACAGGCGGCCCGCAGGCCCCGTGGGACCCGCGGTTCGCCGGCTTTCCCGTCGACCCGATGCCTAATCGCCGGTGCGGCGCAGCGACGGCTTGAGCTCCTTCAGCCTGCCCAGCAGACCGTTGACGAACGAGGGCGACTCGTCCGTGGAGAACTCCTTCGCCAGCTGCACCATCTCGTCGAGGACGACCGCGTCCGGCGTCTCGTCGGCCCAGATGAGCTCGTAGGCGCCGAGACGCAGGAGGTTGCGGTCGACGACCGGCATCCGGTCGAGCGTCCAGCCGACCGCGTACTGGGCGATCAGCTCGTCGATGCGCCGCGCGTGCTCCGCGTAGCCCTCGACCAGCTGCATGGTGAACTCGCTGACCGGCGGCTGCCGGGTGTCGGCCCGGGAGAGCCGGATCCAGTCCGCGAGAACCGTCAGGACGTCGACTCCGCGCTGGTCGCCCTCGAAGAGGATCTGGAAGGCGCGCTTGCGGGCCGTGTTGCGGGCAGCCACGGTTAGCTGTTCACCCGGCCGAGGTAGTCGCTGGTGCGGGTGTCGACCTTGATCTTCTCACCGGTGGTGATGAAGAGCGGGACCTGGATCTGGTGACCGGTCTCCAGGGTGGCGGGCTTGGTGCCGCCGGTGGAGCGGTCGCCCTGCAGACCCGGCTCGGTCTCCTGGACCACGAGCTCGACGGCGGCCGGCAGCTCCACGAAGAGCACCTCGCCCTCGTGCTGCGCGACGGTGGCCGTGAAGCCCTCGATCAGGAAGTTGGCCGCGTCTCCGACGGCCTTGCGGTCGACCATCAGCTGGTCATAGGTCTCCATGTCCATGAAGACGAAGTACTCGCCGTCCATGTACGAGAACTGCATGTCGCGCTTGTCGACAGTGGCGGTCTCGACCTTGACGCCGGCGTTGAACGTCTTGTCGACGACCTTGCCGGAAAGCACGTTCTTGAGCTTGGTGCGCACGAATGCGGGGCCCTTGCCGGGCTTGACGTGCTGGAACTCGACGACGGACCAGAGCTGCCCGCCTTCCAGCTTGAGCACCAGGCCGTTCTTGAGGTCGTTCGTGGAAGCCACGGTTGCGGAATCTCCTGGACTGACGACGACCCCGGGGCACGCACTCCTACAGCGCGAGCAGCTCCTTGGTCGTGATGGTGAGTAGCTCGGGTCCGCCGTCCGCCTCGGGGCGCACGACGAGCGTGTCATCGATCCGGACGCCGCCCCGGCCCGGGAGGTGTACCCCGGGTTCGACGGTGACCGGCACGCAAGCGTCCAGTTTACCCATGGCCGCGGGGGTCAACTGCGGGTCCTCTTCGATTTCCAGTCCGACACCGTGCCCGGTGAGCACCGGAAGGCCTTCGGCGTACCCCGCGGAGTCCAGGATCTGACGTGCCGCCCGGTCCACGTCCCGGCAGGCGACGCCCGGTGCCAGGGACTCCCGTCCGGCCCGCTGAGCGGCGAAGACGAGGTCGTACAGCTCGATCTGCCAGTCCGCGGGGGACGTGCCGATCACGAAGGTGCGGCCGATCTCGCAGCGGTATCCGCGGTAGGCCGCGCCCAGACAGACGGAGAGGAAGTCGCCTTCCTCGACGCGCCGGTCGGTGGGCCGGTGACCACGGCGCCCTGCGTTCGGGCCGGTGGCGACGGAGGTGGTGAAGGCCGGGCCGTCGGCGCCGTGGTCGACGAGGCGCCGTTCCAGTTCCAGGGCGAGGTGCCGCTCGGTGCGCCCGACCAGGATCGACTCCAGCAGCTCCCCCAGCGCCTGGTCGGCGATCTCGGCGCCGATCCGCAGACAGGAGATCTCCTCCTCGTCCTTCACCACTCTGAGCTGTTCGACCGCGCAGCCCAGGTCGGCGAGGCGCAGTCGGGGCGCCACGGAGCGCAGTTCGCGGTGGCGGACCATCGTCAGGTGATGCTCCTCGAGCGCCAGGGAGTCGCCGCCCTGCGCCGTGAGCAGGTCGGCGGCGGCGACCGCCGGATCCCCTCCGGCACGGGGCAGGCTGTGGACCCGCAGGGACTCGTCCGGCCGGCCCTCGCCCGGGCGGTCGTCGGGCGGCCCTGAGCAGACGAGGAGATCCTCGCTCCGGCCGAGCAGCAGGACGGCGCCCTGCGGGGCGGCGCCCGCGAGATACCTCACGTTGGCCGGGCGGGAGACGAGCGCAGCCGCACTTCCGGCCGCGTTGCAGCGCTCGCGCAGGCGGGTTCGGCGGGACGCGTAGACCTCTGACATGAGTCGAGCCTAGGAGCGTCGGCCGGATCACGCCGGTTGGAGAGGCGTTCGGGGGACGGGACGGCTCCTCAGCGGCCCTCGACCCGGTCCGCTACCGCCTCGGGGGCGCCGACGATCGCCCGCGCCAGGACGTCTACCACTTCGGGGGGCTGGCGATCGCCCGCGCCAGGACGTCGTCCAGGACTCTCGCCGTGGTGGGGACGTCCAGCTGGGAGTTGTCGATGATCGGGAGGCCGGAGCCGTACCAGCCGGCCATGCGGCCGTGGATCCGGGCCACCTCCTCGTCGCTGAGGCGGCGGTTGCCGGAGCGCTCGGCGTTGCGCTCCAGGACGGCCTCCAGCCCCGGCAGCAGGACGACGGGCAGCAGTCCGGGGCCCACATGCCGTTTCCAGCCTCCGAGGCCGACGGCAGGGCGGTCGGGGAAGATCGCGTCGTCCAGGATGCATGAGATGCCGTTGGCCAGGAAGTTGCGCGCGGCGAAGCCGCAGGTGCGACGGGCCAGGCGGTACTGGGCCTCGGAGTGGTCGTTCCACCCGGACTGCGGGTCGGCGAAGCCCGAGCGGACCCATTCGCGCACGTCGTCGAGGCTGACGTGCGCGGTCGGCACGCGGCGGTGATCGGCCCAGTACTTGGCGACGCTGGTCTTGCCGGCCCCGGCCGGACCGATCAGCAGCACCGCGAGGGTGGTCGCCGCCGGGTCGGGGACGATCGGGGCGGGCGGCGCGCTGGGCATGGGGACCGGGCCGCCCGGGGGCAGCGGCACATGCCCGGTGACGTCGGGGCCCGGCGGGGCCGGGGCGTGCTGCGGGGCGGGCGGGTGCGGCACGGGCGGCACCGGCGGGTGGGGGGCCGGCGGGACCGGGCCCGAGGGGGCCCCGAGGTGACCCGGCTGCGGTGGGGGTACGCTGCCCGGCTGATGCGGGCCCGGGTGATGTGCGGCCGGCGGCCAGCCGGCGGCCGGACCGTGCCCCGGCTGGTGGGGCGGCGGCAGCGGAGAACCCACTGCGTGCTGCATCCGGTGCCACTCCGTCTCGTACAGGCGATGGGCGCTGGTCGTGGGGGGCGCGGCCCCCTTCGGAACTGAACGGTACCGCCCCCGGTCGTCGTTCGGTGAACGGCCGGGGGCGGTCGGAAGTGCCCGGTGCGGCAGGCGGATTCCGGCGGCGGAGGACCGGGCGCACGGGGCCGCGCTTCCCCGTCGGGTTACTCGCCCACCTCGCCGTACGCGGCGAGCAGCACGGCCGGGTCGGGACCCTCGAGGACGGTGGGCCTGGCCAGTCCGTCCAGGACGATGAACCGGAGCAGGTCGCCGCGGGACTTCTTGTCGACCTTCATGGTCTCCAGCAGCTTGGGCCACTGGTCGTGGCGGTAGTGCAGCGGCAGACCCACCGACTCCAGCACGGTGCGGTGGCGGTCGGCCGTCGCGTCGTCCAGCCGGCCGGCGAGGCGGCCCAGTTCCGCGGCGAAGTGCATGCCGACGGAGACCGCCGCGCCGTGGCGCCACTTGTAGCGCTCGTTCTTCTCGATGGCGTGCGCGAGGGTGTGGCCGTAGTTGAGGATCTCCCTCAGGCCCGACTCCTTCAGGTCCGAAGACACCACGTCCGCCTTGACCCTGATGGAGCGTTCGATGAGCTCCGCGGTGTGCGGGCCCGCCGGGGTGCGCGCCGCCTCGGGGTCGGACTCGATCAGCTCGAGGATCACCGGGTCGGCGATGAATCCGGCCTTGATGATCTCGGCGAGCCCCGAGACGTAGTCGTTGACCGGGAGGGAGTCGAGCGCCGCCAGGTCGCACAGCACACCGGCCGGCGGGTGGAACGACCCGACGAGGTTCTTGCCCTCCGCGGTGTTGATGCCGGTCTTGCCGCCGACGGCCGCGTCGACCATGGCGAGCACGGTCGTCGGGACGGCGATCCAGCGCACCCCGCGCAGCCAGGTCGCGGCGACGAACCCGGCGAGGTCGGTGGTGGAGCCGCCGCCGACGCCCACCACGACGTCCGAGCGGGTGAAGCCGGACTGGCCGAGCGCCTTCCAGCAGTAGGCGGCGACCTCGGCGGTCTTGGCCTCCTCCGCGTTCGGCACCTGGATGGCGACGGCCTCGTACCCCTGCCCGGCGAGATCGGCGCGCAGCGCGTCGCCGGTCTCGGCCAGCGCCTCGGGGTGGATGACCGCGACCCGCTTGACCCGGTCGCCGATCAGTCCGGCGAGCTCACCCAGCAGGGCACGGCCGATCAGGACCTCGTACGGGTCGGTGCCCGCGCTGCCGCCGACCTGGATCCGGGTCACTGACTCGCTGCTCATGCTTCCTTCAACTCCAAAGCGTCCAGGGCGATCTGTCCGACCTCTTCGGGCGTACGGCCGTCCGTCGCGACCACCACCGTGGCCACGCTCTCGTAGAGGGGACGGCGGGCGTCCATCAGCTCGCGCCACTGCTTGCGCGGGTTCACCGCAAGCAGCGGACGGGCCACGCCCAGTCCGGTGCGCCTGACGGCTTCCTCGACGTCCATGGCCAGGTAGACCACGCGTCGGCCGGCCAGCAGGTCGCGGGTGTCGGCGTCCAGGATCGCGCCGCCGCCGAGCGCCAGGACGCCGTCGTGCTCGCCGAGCGCGCGCCGCACGGCGAGCTTCTCGATCGCGCGGAACGCGTCCTCACCCTCGTCGACGAAGATCTCCGCGATGCTGCGGTCCTGCTCGGCGACGATGTCGTCGTCGGTGTCCCGGTAGCCGACGCCGAGCCGTTCGGCGAGCAGCTGCCCGACGGTGGACTTGCCGACGCCCATCGGGCCGACCAGCACGACCAGCGGCCCGCTCATCGGATGTGCAGGTTGTCGAGGTACGACCGCACGTTGCGGCGGGTCTCGGTGACGCTGTCCCCGCCGAACTTCTCCGCCACCGCGTCCGCCAGCACCAGTGCGGCCATCGCCTCGGCGACGATCCCGGCGGCCGGGACCGCGCACACGTCGGAGCGCTGGTGGTGCGCCTGCGTCGCCTCGCCCGTGGCGACGTCCACCGTCTGCAGGGCCCGCGGCACGGTCGCGATCGGCTTCATCGCGGCGCGCACGCGCAGCAGCTCGCCGGTGGTCAGGCCGCCCTCGGTGCCGCCGGAGCGGCCGGTGGCGCGCCTGATCCCGTCGCCGGTGGCGAGGATCTCGTCGTGCGCCTTCGAACCGGGCACGCGCGCGAGGTCGAAGCCGTCGCCGACCTCGACGCCCTTGATCGCCTGAATGCCCATCAGCGCGGCGGCCAGCCGGGCGTCCAGCCGGCGGTCCCAGTGCACGTGCGAACCGAGGCCGACGGGGACGCCGTACGCCAGCACCTCGACGACGCCGCCGAGGGTGTCGCCGTCCTTGTGGGCCTGGTCGATCTCCGCGACCATCGCCTTCGAGGCGTCCGCGTCCAGGCAGCGCACCGGGTCCGCGTCCAGCTTCTCGACGTCGGCGGGGGTCGGATACACGCCGTAGGGCGCCTTCGCGGCGGCCAGCTCGACGACGTGGGAGACGATCTCGATGCCGGCCGTCTCCTTGAGGTACGACCGGGCCACCGCGCCGAGCGCGACGCGGGCCGCAGTCTCCCGCGCGGAGGCGCGCTCGAGGATCGGCCGGGCCTCGTCGAAGCCGTACTTCTGCATCCCGGCGAGGTCCGCGTGGCCGGGGCGCGGCCGGGTGAGCGGGGCGTTGCGGGCCAGGCCGGCGAGGATCTCGGGGTCGACCGGGCCGGCGGCCATCACCTGCTCCCACTTCGGCCACTCCGTGTTGCCCACCATGACCGCCACCGGGGAGCCCATGGTCAGGCCGTGCCGGACACCGCCGAGGAAGGTGACCTCGTCGCGCTCGAACTTCATACGCGCACCACGCCCATAGCCGAGCCGCCGCCGCGCAAGGTGGTCGGCGACCATCTCCGTGGTGATCGGCACGCCGGCGGGAAGGCCCTCCAGCGTCGCGACAAGTGCGGGACCGTGGGACTCCCCCGCGGTCAGCCAACGCAGCCTGCTCAACGATGCTCCTCAGTGCTCGCGCCCTGGTACTGCTCTGCGCACGCGCGTCCGTCGCGTACGTCGTCGGCGTGACCGGGTGCGCGGCCCTGGCCCGCCGTCTTCGATCCTCCCACGTCCCGGGGCCGGATCCGGCCGTCGGTCCACCAACCGGACGGGACGGCGTCACGGGGGCCGAAGGCGCTCCGGACAGGACACGGGACGGCGTGGGCGCGCGGCTCGCCGCGGGAGCGTCACCGGCCGGACCGCGTGGGCCGGCCGAGCGCCGCTCAGGGCGACGGCCGCCGGGCGCTCAGCGCGTGTTCACCGGCCGTGCGCATGGCCTCCACGGGCGCCGGGGCCCGGCCGGTCATCTGCTCCACCTGGAGCACCGCCTGGTGCACGAGCAGGTCGAGACCGCTGACGACGGCGCCGCCGAACATGGACCAGCGGGCGGCCAGCTCGGTCGGCCACGGGTCGTAGAGCACGTCGAAGAGGGTGGCCGGGCGTTCGGGCACCGAGGCCGCCAGGGCGTCGGTGGCCCCGGCCGGGGTGGTCGCGACGACCAGCGGGAAGCGCAGGGCGTCGGCGGCGTCCGCCCAGTCGGCGATCCGGACGTCGACGTCGAGACGTGCGCCCCACTGCCGCATCTCGGCGGCGCGGGCCTCGCTGCGGACGTAGGCGACGATCTCGCCGGCGCAGACCCTGGACAGTGCGGCCAGCGCCGAGGAGGCGGTGGCCCCCGCGCCGAGGATCGCGGCCGACTCGGCCTGTTCGACGCCGCGCTCGCGCAGCGCCGCGACCATGCCGGGGATGTCGGTGTTGTCGCCGACCCGGCGGCCGTCCTCGGTGAGGACGAGGGTGTTGACCGCCTCGACGGAGGCCGCCGTCTCACTGATCTCGTCGAGCAGCGGGATGACCGCCCGCTTCAGCGGCATGGTCAGCGAGAGTCCGGCCCACTCGGCGCCGAGTGCCTCGACGAAGGCGGGCAGCGCCTCCTCGTCCACCTCGAAGCGGTCGTACGTCCAGCCGGTCAGCTCCAGTGCCTCGTACGCGGCGCGGTGCAGCGCCGGGGAGAGGGAATGGGCGATGGGGCTGCCGAGCACGGCGGCCCTGCGGGCGTCGGTTGCTTCTGCTGCTGCCATGGAAACCAGTCCTTGAGCCTTCACGGCGCACCGCCCCGGGCGGGCGGTGCGGAGCAGCCGACCACCCGCCCGACGCCCGCCGTTGTCATGTCGTCGAACTCTGCGCACACCCGGACGGACGTCAGTTCTTTCCCTTGCTCGCATTCCACGCGTTGACCAGCTTCTCGTGCTCGGCGAGCGTTTTGGTGAACTTGCTGCTCTTGCCGTCCGTCGAGAGGAAGTAGTACCAGCCGTCGTGCGTCGGGTTGAGCGCGCCCTTCAGCGCGTCGTCGCCGGGATTGTCGATGGGCCCCGGAGGCAGGCCCTTCTCGTGATAGGTGTTGTACGGGTTGTCATAATTCCGCAATTCGGCGATCGACAGGTCGATCTTGCTCTGGTTCTTCACGTAGTTGTACGTGGAGTCGAACTCCAACGAGCCGTAGGTCTGGGGGTTTCCGGGCTTGAGGCGGTTGTAGACCACCTCGGCCATCTTGCGGAAGTCGTCGTGGCTCGTGCCCTCCGCCTGCACCAGGCTCGCCACCGTCAGCAGCTGCCACGGACCGTCGAGGCCGAGAGCGGAGGCCTTCTTGGCCAAGTCGAACGCCTGGTACTTCTCCGCGGCCCGCGCGACCATGTTCTTCAGGACGGCATCGGGCTTCTGGCCCTTGGAGACCGCGTAGCTGGAGGGGTAGAGGAATCCTTCCAGCGGGTCCTTCACATCGGGCCGGTTGAGCGCCCAGGCGGGCAGGCCGAGCGTCTTGTACGACTTCTTGGCGACCGCCGCTGTGGTTCCCTCCGCCACTTGGAGACGCTTGTCGATCATGGTGTAGACCTTGGAGTTGCGCAGCCCCTCGGCGATGACGAGGTTGCTGCGGCTCTTCGGGCTGAGCAGCAACTCGACCGCACTCGCCGCAGACATACGTTTCTGCAGCGTGTAGACGCCGTCCTGAATCGTTTTGCCCTTGGGGTTTCCCTGTTGCGCCGAGACGAATGCGTCGACGCTCTCGACGACGCCGGCCGCCTTCAGAATGCGGCCGATGTCATATCCGCCCGCGCCTTTGGGAATCTCGACGGTCACCGCCGTGCCGGAGCCGTCGCCCGCGAAGTCCGGTGCCGCGCCGTAACGATTCTGGTAGAACTGGTAGCCGAAGTAGCCCACTCCTGCGAGACCGCCGGTGAACACCAGGACGACGACCAGGCAGGCGACGCCGTTACGGCTCTTCTTGCCCTTGGCCGCTTTGGAACCCTTGCCGCCCTTGGCGCCTTTTCCGCGTCCCCGCCGCTCGCCGCGCCCCTCCGGCTCGTCGGCGTCGTCCTCGTCGTCCTGGCCCGCGCCACCCGCGAAGAACGCGTGCTCGCCCTGGTCGGGACCGGGATCCCAGTCGGTCTTCGGCCCGGGCTCCGGTTCCGGCGCGGTCGCCGCCTCCGGTTCGGGCTCCGGCGCCGCCTGCCGCCGGTTGGGCGGCTCCGGCGGCGGATACGCGTCCGGGGTGCCGTAGAAGTCGGGCTGCTGGGCGCCGTAGGCCGCGGCCTGCTGACCATAGGGATCGCCGGGATCGGCCGCGTACGGGACGTGGGCATGGGTGCCCGTGCCGTCCCAACCGCCTTCCTGGTACCCCTCGTGGTAGGGCTGCTGGTTCTGCTGCGTGTACGGCTGCTGGTTCTGCGGCGTGTACTGCTGCTGCTCCTGGCCCATGTACTGCTGCTGGTCGTACCCCTGGTACTGCGGGTCGTACTGCTGCGGCTGGCCCTGACCCCAGTCGCCGTACTCCTGCTGCTGCGGCTGCTGACCCTGCGGGTACTGGTGCTGCTGCTGGCCGCCGTAGGCAGGCTGATGACCCGGGTGGGCCTGCTGCCCTTCCCATCCGCCGTCCCCGTACAACGGGTCCTCCGGATGCCACGGTTCGGAGCCGGGGCCCCGGCCATACTCAGTCATCGATCCCCTAGAGCCGCGAGGCGGTGGACACGAAGCCTTCGCGAGCCCGTCACCGTTCCGCCTCTCTCTGTGCGGCGACTGTTCGAACAGCCCCGCATCGCGCGGAACGTTACCGTATCGCGATCAGATGACCACTTCGACGCCCTCGCCCGGTGCTTTACCTGACACCCGTTCGGATTCCAGCGCCTGCTGAAGGATGATCACAGCGGCTGCCTGGTCGATGACCGATCTGCCCTTCTTCGCCTTCACCCCCGATGCCCGCAGTCCCTGACTCGCCGTCACGGTCGTCATCCGCTCGTCCACCAGACGTACGGATACGGGAGCGATTTTGTTCGCCAGTTCCTGTGCGAAGCCGCGCACCTTCGCCGCGGCCGGGCCCTCGCCCCCCTTGAGGGAGCGAGGAAGACCCACCACGACCTCGATCGGCTCGTACTCCTCGACCAGCTGTCCGAGCCGCCGGTAGGCCGCCGGCACGTCCCGGCCGGGGACCGTCTCCACCGGGGTGGCGAGGATCCCGTCGGGGTCGCACGAGGCGACCCCGATCCGGGCGTCCCCGACGTCGATCGCGAGTCGACGGCCCTTGCGCATGAGACTGCTCACTTGGCCGTTTCCGCCACGAGCCGCTCGACGGCGTCGACGGCGTCGCCGACCGCGGCCGGGTTCTGGCCGCCGCCCTGGGCCACGTCGGGCTTGCCGCCACCGCCGCCGCCGAGGGTCTTGGCGGCCGCGCGGACCAGCTCGCCGGCCTTGAGCCCGCGCTCGCGAGCGGCCTCGTTGGTGGCGATGACCGTCAGCGGCTTGCCGTTGTTGACCGTGAACAGGGCGACCACGGCGGCCCGTCCGCCCTGGATACGGCCGCGCACGTCGAGGACCAGCCTGCGCAGGTCGTCCGGCGTGGTGCCGTCCGGGACCTGGCCGGTGACCACGGCGACCCCGCGGACGTCCTTGGCGGACTCCACGAGACCGGCGGCGGCCTGGAGGACCTTCTCGGCGCGGAACTTCTCGATCTCCTTCTCGGCGTCCTTCAGCTTGCCGAGCATGGCGGAGACCTTCTCCGGGAGCTCCTCCGGACGGCCCTTGATCAACTCCTGGAGCTGGGCGACGACCGTGTGCTCACGGGCCAGGAAGTTGTAGGCGTCGACGCCGACGAGGGCCTCGATGCGGCGCACGCCCGAGCCGATCGACGACTCGCCGAGCAGCTTCACCAGACCGAGCTGGGCGGTGTTGTGCACGTGCGTGCCGCCGCACAGCTCCTTGGAGAAGTCGCCGATGGTGACCACCCGGACGCGCTCGCCGTACTTCTCGCCGAACTCGGCGATGGCGCCCTGCTTCTTGGCCTCGTCGATGCCCATGACCTCGGCCTGGACGTCCAGGTCGCGGGCGAGCACCTCGTTGATCTTCTGCTCGACGTCGGTCATCACGGCCGTCGGAACGGCGGACGGGGAGCCGAAGTCGAAGCGGAAGCGGCCGGGCTGGTTCTCGGAGCCGGCCTGGGCGGCCGTCGGGCCGAGGGCGTCGCGCAGCGCCTGGTGGGTGAGGTGGGTGGCCGAGTGCGCGCGGGCGATGGCCGTACGGCGGCGGCCGTCGATCGAGGCGTGGACCTTGGCTCCGACCGTCACCTCGCCGAACTGGACGACGCCCTTGTGGACGTACACGCCGGGGACCGGCTTCTGGGTGTCGCGGATCTCGACGACGGCGCCGGTGTCGACCTTGATCCGGCCGGTGTCGCCGATCTGGCCGCCGCCCTCGGCGTAGAACGGGGTCCGGTCGAGGACGATCTCGACCTCGTCGCCCTCGGTGGCGGCCGGGGAGGAGGCGCCGTCGACGAGGATGCCGACGATCGTGGACTCGCCCTCGGTGTCGGAGTACCCGATGAAGTCGGTCTCGCCGGCCTTGTCGGCGATCTCGCGGTAGGCGCCCGTGCCGGCGTGGCCGGTCTTCTTGGCCTGGGCGTCGGCCTTGGCCTTGTCCCGCTGTTCCTTCATCAGACGGCGGAAGCCGTCCTCGTCCACGGACAGCCCCTGCTCGGCGGCCATCTCCAGGGTGAGGTCGATCGGGAAGCCCCAGGTGTCGTGGAGCAGGAAGGCCTTGTCGCCGGCGAGGACCCGGCCGCCGGCGGCCTTGGCCTCGGTGATGGCCGTGTCGAGGATGTTGGTGCCGGCCTTGAGCGTCTTGACGAAGGCGTTCTCCTCGGCGAGGGCGACCTTCTCGATGCGCTCGCGGTCGGTGACCAGCTCCGGGTACTGCTGACCCATCATCTCGACGACCGTGTCGATGAGGTCCTTGACGACGAGGCCGGTGGCGCCGAGGAGGCGCATGTTGCGGATGGCGCGGCGCATGATGCGGCGCAGCACATAGCCGCGGCCCTCGTTGCCCGGGGTGACGCCGTCGCCGATGAGCATCACGGAGGTGCGCATGTGGTCGGTGACCACGCGCAGCGAGACGTCCGAGTCATGGGCCTCGCCGTACGCGACGCCGGTCAGCTCGGTGGCCTTCTTGATGACCGCCATGGAGGTGTCGATCTCGTACATGTTCTGCACGCCCTGCAGAATCATGGCGAGGCGCTCCAGGCCGAGGCCCGTGTCGATGTTCTTGCTGGGCAGCTCGCCGAGGATCTCGAAGTTGTCCTTGCCGATGCCCTCCCCGCGCTCGTACTGCATGAAGACGAGGTTCCAGATCTCCACGTACCGCTCGTCGTTGACGGCGGGGCCGCCCTCGACGCCGAACTCGGGGCCGCGGTCGTAGTTGATCTCGGAACACGGTCCGCACGGGCCGGGGACGCCCATGGACCAGTAGTTGTCCTTCATGCCGAGGCGCTGGATGCGCTCCTTGGGCACGCCGACGACCTCGTGCCAGATGCGCTCGGCCTCGTCGTCCTCCAGATAGACGGTGATCCAGAGCTTCTCCGGCTCCAGGCCGTAACCACCCTTGTCCTGGGGGCTGGTGAGCAGCTCCCAGGCGTACTTGATGGCGCCTTCCTTGAAGTAGTCGCCGAAGGAGAAGTTGCCGCACATCTGGAAGAAGGTGCCGTGCCGCGTGGTCTTGCCGACCTCTTCGATGTCGGGCGTGCGCACGCACTTCTGCACGCTGGTGGCGCGCGACCACGGCGGCTTGACCTCGCCGAGGAAGTACGGCTTGAACGGGACCATGCCGGCGGGGACCAGGAGCAGAGTCGGGTCGTCCGCGATGAGCGACGCCGAAGGGACGACGGTGTGCCCGCGCTCCTCGTAGAAGCTCAGCCAGCGGCGGCGGATCTCGGCCGACTCCATCAGTGGTCCTCATTCCGGTCGTTCGAGTACGTCGTGTTCTCGATGTACTTCGGGTTGTCGCGGTCGTGCGGTCGGGTGCGGTGCTGCGGGTGGGGGCGGTTCTCGATGGCGGGGTACCGCCTGGGGGCGGGCAGTGCGGGGTCCTCGCGGATCCCCAGCGCCTCCCCCAGCTCGGCCTCCCGCCGTGCCATGTTGTCGCGGACGTCGAGCGCGAAGCCCACCGCGCGGTCCTTGAGGCGTGCTCCCGTCTCGAGGGCCTTGTCGGCCGCTGTCGCGGCGAGGCTCTCGGGGGTCAGCTTCCTCAGCTTGCGGTTGACCTTGGTGGTGGCCCAGACACCGGCGGCGACGCCCGTGCTGAACCAGAAGGTACGGCGGAACATCGCTGGTCTCAGTCCCTCTTTCCACGGGGCTTGCGCTTCTCCCGCCGGGAGACCGTGCGGCCCACGATGACGGTCCGCCGGGGCTCCCTCGCGGGCGCGTCTTCCTTACGGCCGCCGAGGGCCCGGCGGACGCCGTAGCCGAACGCGGCGACCTTCACCAGGGGCCCGCCGAAGGTGGAGGCGACCGTGGTGGAGAGCGCCGAAGCGTTCGACGTGACCTCCTGGACATCGCTGGCGATGGCGTCGACCCGGTCGATCTGGGTCTGCGCGGAGCGCACGGCGGCGGAGGCGTCGGCCAGCAGCGGGACGGCCTGTTCGGTCACGTCCGCGACCAGCCGGGTGGTCGCCTTGAGCGTCTGGGCCAGCCTCGCCAGCGCGACGGCGAGGAAGGAGACCAGGATCGCCCAGAACACGGCCACCAGAATGCCGGCCACCTCTCCACCGGACACTGCGCACCCGCTCCCTCGGCCGACGAACACCTATCTCTGGAGGCGAGCCTATCGCGCCGCCACCGGCGTTCCGTACCGGATTAGGGGCGTGCAAAAGCCCGTCGCCCCGCCCGCCCCGAAGGGCAGGGGGACGACGGGCCGGGGTGCGGAGGTGCTACGACCGCCGCGGGCCGATCCGGGCGGGGATCAGCGGGCGTAGTACTCGACGACGAGCTGCTCGTCGCAGATCACCGGGATCTCCTTGCGGTTCGGCTCACGGTCCAGGCGGAACGCCAGGGCCTTGAGGTTCACCTGGAGGTAGCGCGGGGTCTCGCCGTCGGGGGCGAAGCCGCCCTCGCGGGCGATGGAGAAGAGGGTCTTCTCGCGGCTGCGCTCGCGAACCATCACGACGTCGTCGGGACGGACACGGAAGGAGGGCTTGTCGGTCTTCTGACCGTTGACCTCGATGTGGCCGTGCACGACCATCTGACGGGCCTGGTAGATCGTGCGGGCGATGCCCGAACGCAGGACCAGCGCGTCGAGACGGCGCTCGAGCTCGATGATCAGGGCCTCACCGGTCTTGCCCTGGACCTTGGAGGCACGCTCGTAGGCGCGGACGAGCTGGCGCTCGGACACGTCGTACTGCGCGCGCAGACGCTGCTTCTCGAGCAGACGGACCTTGTAGTCCGAGTTCTGCTTGCGGCCACGGCCGTGCTCACCCGGCGGGTAGGGGCGGGCCTCGAAGTACTTGACGGCCTTCGGGGTCAGCGCGATGCCGAGGGCACGCGACTTCTTCACCTTGGGGCGGGGCTGGTTCGCCACTGTCTCTCGTTTCCTGGATTTCGGCTTGTCAGGGTTGAGGGAGGTCGCAATCCGCAGCCGGGGAAACCCGCCGGGTCCGCTCGGGACCTGTCGGGCAGCCGCTCCCCTGGTCTGGGCACATACGTGCAGCACGCGAGTTGCCCACCGACCGATCCCGGATTCCGGGCGGTGATGGGCTGCCCGCGACACCTTCGACGGTGCGCGACGCTCCTGGAGCCGGTCCGAGGGACCGGTGCTCCGGCTGACTGTCCCGTTCTGACGGCACGGGACGCAGCACTCCGAGGGATTCTACAGGGTGCTCAGGACCCGTTCC
Source organism: Streptomyces sp. SAS_272 (assembly GCF_052543235.1). Taxonomy (NCBI): domain Bacteria; kingdom Bacillati; phylum Actinomycetota; class Actinomycetes; order Kitasatosporales; family Streptomycetaceae; genus Streptomyces; species Streptomyces sp. SAS_272. The sequence goes on from NZ_JBMNDR010000042.1 coordinate 29,018, forward strand.
GACCGAGGTGCGTTCTGGTCCACTCGACCGCGTCCGCGTAGCGGGCCTCGGCGCCGTGCCGGGTGGGGGTGTAGTACTCCCGGCCGTGGATCGCGTCCGGCGCGTACTGCTGGGCGGCGATGCCCTCGGGCAGGTCGTGCGGGTACACGTACCCCTGGGCGTGCCCGAGCTTGGCGGCTCCCTTGTAGTGGCCGTCCCGCAGATGCGGGGGGACGGGGCCGGCCGACCCCTTGCGGACGTCGTCCAGGGCGGCGCCGATCGCCGTGGTCGCGGCGTTGGACTTGGGCGCCAGAGCGAGGGCGATGGTGGCATGGCTGAGGGTGAGGGCGGCCTCGGGGAAGCCGATCATGGCGACGGCCTGGGCGGCGGCGACCGCGATCGGCAGTGCGTTCGGGTCGGCGAGACCGATGTCCTCGCTGGCGGAGATCATCAGGCGGCGGGCGATGAAGCGGGGGTCCTCGCCGGCCTCGATCATGCGGGCCAGGTAGTGCAGGGCCGCGTCGACGTCCGAGCCGCGGATCGACTTGATGAGGGCGCTGGCGACGTCGTAGTGCTGGTCGCCGTCGCGGTCGTACTTCACGGCCGCGCGGTCGACCGTCTGCTCCAGTGTCCGAAGGCCGATCTCGGTCTCGTCCTGGTCGAGGGCGGCGCCGGCGGCGGCCTCCAGGGCCGTCAGGGCGCGCCGGGCGTCGCCGCCGGCGATGCGCAGGAGATGGGCCTCGGCATCCTCGGCGAGGGTGACGGCGCCCTTGAGGCCCCGGTCGTCGGACAGGGCGCGCCCGACCAGGTCGCGGAGATCGTCGTCGGTGAGGGGCTCGAGGGTCAGCAGGAGGGAGCGGGAGAGCAGGGGCGAGATGACCGAGAAGTAGGGGTTCTCGGTGGTCGCCGCGATCAGCGTCACCCAGCGGTTCTCGACGGCCGGCAGGAGGGAGTCCTGCTGGGCCTTGCTGAAACGGTGGATCTCGTCGAGGAAGAGGACGGTCTCCTTGCCGAAGCCGCCGATGGCGCGGCGGGCGCCGTCGATGACGGCACGGACCTCCTTGACGCCGGCGGTGATGGCGGACAGCTCCACGAACCGCTTGTCGGTGGCCTTGGAGACCACGTAGGCGAGGGTCGTCTTCCCCGTGCCCGGCGGCCCCCAGAGGATCACCGAGGAGGGGCCGGCCGGGCCTTTCGCACCCTCGCCGACCAGGCGGCGCAGGGGCGAGCCCGGCTTCAGCAGGTGCTGCTGGCCCACCACCTCGTCGAGGGTGCGCGGACGCATCCGGACCGCCAGGGGGCTCCCTGCGGGGTCCTTCTCCTGGCGGTCTTCCGCTGCAGCGGTGAACAGGTCGGGCTCCACACCTCGGAGCCTACGTCAGGGGTACGACAGTCCCCTTCGGCCGCCTGTCCGGGGCCGTGGTCAGGCCCAGAGGTCGGCGCCCCAGCGGGTCAGGATCAGCATCGCGATGATGCCGGCGTGGGTGACCGGCAGGACCCAGGTGAACTCGCCGAAGAACCGCTTCAGCCCGGCGGGGGCGGGGAGGAAGCCGTTGCGGACGTTGAACGAGGTGACGTACCAGAACATGGTGATCGTCGCGACCCAGGCCAGCGAGCACCACAGGCACAGAGCGTTGATCTTGTACAGCGACTGGTACTGCAGCCAGGTACAGAAGGCCACGCCGAAGAGCGTGCCGAAGTTGAAGGTCAGCCAGTACCAGCGCGGGAAGCGGGCCCGGGCCAGCAGGCTCATGCCGACGCAGATCACCATGCCGTAGGCGACGAGGCCGAGCATCGGGTTCGGGAACCCGAAGACGGACGCCTGCTTGCTCTCCATGATGCTGCCGCAGGAGATGACCGGGTTGATGCTGCAGCCGGGCGTGAAGGTCGTGCCCGCGACCTTGGCCTCGAGGATCTTGAACTTGTCGATCGTGATGACCCACGCGGCGAGCAGCCCGGCCGCGCCGGTGATCAGCAGCAGGATCGCGAACCCACGGCCGGCGCCCACCGTCCGTGGCTCGGCCGCGGCCGCGTGCTCGTGCTCGGACTCCGTGGAGGCGTCTTTCACTGTCGTCTTGCTCATCACGCCGATCCGTCACTTGAGAGTTGGACCATCTTCGGGCAGGGGCCATTGTGCCGCACAAGGCCGACCGTCCACCGTTCGGTGGACATAAGGAAGTACGCGCGGCCGCCCCCGGGCGTTCGGTTCCGGCCGACGCTCGAAGCATGACAACACACCCCGAACCCCTCGAGGCAGATGCACCCGACCGGCGTGCGGCGGGCCGCGGAGCGCCGAGGGCGGACCCGGAGGTGAGCACACGCGCGGGACGCTCACGCGTCGCCCTCACCCGAAAGAGGAACCGGGGCTCCGTGGAGTTGACGGCGGGCGGGGGCGCCGGGCACCCGCCCCGGCGCCCCCGTGAACCGCTATCCGAGCTTCGACTCCAGTTCGGCCACGATCTCGTTGACGCCGACCGCCTTCTGCTCGCCGGACTCCATGTCCTTGAGCTGGACGACGCCCTCGGCGAGGTCGCGTTCGCCGGCGACGACGGTGTAGCGCGCTCCGCTGCGGTTGGCGCTCTTCATGGCGCCCTTGAGACCCTTGCCGCCATAGGCGAAGTCGGCCGCGACGCCGAGCTTGCGCAGTTCGGTGACCTTGGCGAAGAGCACCCGGCGTGCCTCCTCGCCGAGCGGCACCGCGTACACGGAGGTGGAGGCGGGCAGCCTGAGCTGCACACCCTCCGCCTCCAGCGCCAGGACCGTGCGGTCGACGCCCAGCGCCCAGCCCACCGAGGGCAGCGCGGGGCCGCCGATCATCTCGGAGAGGCCGTCGTAACGGCCGCCGCCGCCCACCGCGGACTGTGAACCCAGCCCGTCGTGGACGAACTCGAAGGTCGTGCGCGTGTAGTAGTCCAGACCGCGGACCAGCTTGGGGTCGTCCTCGAAGGCGACGCCCGCCGCGGTGATCAGCTCGCGCACCTCCTCGTGGTACGCCTTGCACGCGTCGCAGAGGTAGTCGCGCAGCAGCGGCGCCTCTCCGAGCTGCTTCTGGACCGACTCGCGCTTGTCGTCGAGCACCCGCAGCGGGTTGATCTCCGCGCGACGCAGCGTGTCCTCGTCCAGGTCGAGGCCGCGCAGGAAGTTCTGGAGCGCCTCCCGGTACACCGGGCGGCACTCCTTGTCGCCGAGGCTGTTGAGGAGGATGCGGAAGTTCCGCAGCCCCAGGGAGCGGTACGCCTGGTCCGCCAGGATGATCAGCTCGGCGTCCAGCGCCGGGTCCTCCGCGCCGATCGCCTCGGCGCCCACCTGGGAGAAGTGGCGGTAGCGGCCCTTCTGAGGACGCTCGTAGCGGTAGTACGAGCCGGAGTACCAGAGCTTGACCGGCAGGTTGCCCACCTTGTGCAGGTTGGCCTCCAGCGCGGCGCGCAGCACGGACGCGGTGCCCTCGGGACGCAGGGCCAGCCTGTCGCCGCCCTTGGTCTCGAAGGCGTACATCTCCTTGGTGACGATGTCGGTCGACTCACCGACACCGCGCGCGAACAGTTCGACGTTCTCGAAGCCGGGCGTCTCGACGTAGCCGTAGCCGGAGTTGCGCAGCGGGGCGGCGATGGCCTCGCGGACGGCGAGGTACTGGGCGCTGTCCGGCGGGATCAGGTCGTACGTGCCCTTGGGGGCCTGAAAGGTGCTCACGGAAGTCTCTCGTCACATTCCTCGTCGGGGAGGGGTGGGCGAACCCGCTCCCTGGCCGCCGGCCGCCACCTGCCGCAGATACGGGTTGGCGGCGCGCTCCTGGCCGATGGTCGTCTGGGGGCCGTGGCCGGACAGCACCACGGTCGAGTCGTCGAGCGGCAGGCACACACGGGCCAGCGAGTCGAGCATCTCGGCCATGTCGCCGCCGGGCAGGTCGGTGCGTCCGATGGAGCCGGCGAACAGCAGGTCCCCGGAGAAGAACACCGACGGGACGTCGGCCGTCTCCGGCATCCGGAAGGTCACCGACCCCCTGGTATGGCCCGGCGCGTGCGCGACGGAGAACTGCAGCCCGGCCAGGTCCAGCCCGGCGCCGTCGGTGAGCTCGCGGACGTCGTCCGGCTCCCCCACGGTGAGCTCGCCCATCAGCGGCATCCCGATGGACCGGCCCAGCGCCTTCTCGGGGTCGCTCATCATGTAGCGGTCCTCGGGGTGGATCCAGGCCGGCACGTCGTGCGCGCCGCACACCGGGACCACCGAGGCCACATGGTCGATGTGACCGTGGGTGAGGACGACGGCCACGGGCTTCAGCCGATGCTTTCTGATCGCTTCCTCGACGCCGGGGGCCGCCTGGTGGCCCGGGTCGATGATCACGCACTCCTCGCCTGCAGCCGGGGCGACGAGATAACAGTTCGTCCCCCAGGCTCCGGCGGGGAACCCGGCAATGAGCACGATCGTCCTTCGTTTGTGTCGATACGCGTGGGCATCTGGGCCGCTGCGCCAGTGGTCAGAGCCTACCGGCGCTGCCGTTTCCTCAGCGAACCCATATACGGTACGGGACACACGCAGGCGGTCGGCTCACAAGACGCACGCGTCCCAGTCGACGTACGAGACGCATGAGGAGAGAACCCGGTGGTCACCCAGGAACAGCGGAAGCGTCAGCTCGCCCGGGAGAAGTTCTTGCGGCAGCAGCAGCGGCGCACGAGCGCCCGACGCAAGGCCCGTATGCGCAACTCGGTGATCGCGTCGGTGCTCGGCGTGATCGTCATCGGCAGCCTGGCGCTGTACACGACCGGTGTCCTGAAGGACGACGGCAAGGACAAGGCGAACGCGAGTTCGGACACGACGCCGTCCGCGGCGCCCAGCGCCAGTGCCGCCAAGGACCCGTGCGAGAAGCCCGCCGCCGGTGCGGTCAAGACGCAGACCTGGAAGAAGGAGCCGGCGGTCACGATCGACTCGTCGGCCAAGTACACGATGACGCTCGCGACGACCTGCGGCGACATCGGCATAGCGCTCAAGGCGAAGGCCGCGCCGCACACGGTGAACTCGTTCGGCTTCCTCGCCGACAAGGGCTACTTCGACCACACCAAGTGCCACCGCCTCACCACCAACGGGATCTACGTGCTGCAGTGCGGCGACCCGACGGGCAGCGGCAGCGGCGGTCCCGGCTACACGATTCCCGACGAGAACCTGAAGGACGCCTCCCTCAAGGCGAACGTCTACCCGGCGGGCACGGTCGCGATGGCCAACACCGGGCAGGCGCACACCGGCGGCAGCCAGTTCTTCCTCGTCTACCAGGACAGTCAGCTGCCGCCCAGCTACACACCGTTCGGCACGGTGTCGCCCGAAGGCATGAAGGTTCTGCAGAAGATCGCCGCCGCGGGCGAGAACACCGGCGCGGGCGACGGCGCCCCGAACGCGACGGTTGTGATCAACAAGGCGACGGTCACGAAGTCCTGACGACGAAGCGGTGACCAGGGCGGTCAACTGCCCAATTTCGGTCGTGCGGGATGCGGACAGGCGGCCTGCCGGTCGCCTATGTTGGCCGTGACGAAACTGTGGACGATGCCCAGGGGCCCTGAGGCCCCTCGGAGGCATCATGTGGAGGAGGCGCTGTGAGCAGCGACCCGTGGGGCCGCGTCGACGAGACGGGGACCGTGTACGTGCGTACCGCCGACGGCGAGCAGGTGGTCGGTTCGTGGCAGGCAGGCTCCCCAGAGGAGGCGCTGGCCTACTTCGAGCGCAAGTACGAGGGCCTGGTTGTCGAGATCGGCCTCCTCGAGAAGCGAGTGCAGACCACCGACCTCTCGGCGAAGGACGCTCAGGTCGCGATCGACCACATCCGCGAGCAGGTGGACGCGCACCACGCCGTCGGTGATCTGCAGGCGCTGCGGGAGCGGCTGGACAAGCTGGTGGCGACCGTCGAGTCGCGGCGCGAGGAGCGCAGGCAGCAGCGGGCGAAGCAGTCGGACCAGGCCCGTCACGCCAAGGAGGACCTGGTCACCGAGGCGGAGCAGCTCGCGCAGTCCGACCAGTGGCGGGCCGCCGGTGAGCGGCTGCGCGCGCTGGTGGACACGTGGAAGGGGCTGCCCCGGCTCGACCGCAAGTCGGACGACGAACTGTGGCACCGGTTCTCGCACGCGCGCTCGGCGTTCTCCAAGCGCCGCAAGGCGCACTTCGCGCAGCTCGACGCACAGCGTGAGGAGGCCCGCCGGATCAAGGAGCGGCTGGTCTCCGAGGCCGAGGGCCTGTCCGGTTCGACGGACTGGGGTCCGACCGCCGCGCGCTACCGCGAGCTGATGGCGGACTGGAAGGCCGCCGGCCGTGCCCAGCGCGAGCACGAGGACGACCTGTGGAACCGCTTCCGCGGCGCCCAGGACGTCTTCTTCGCCGCCCGCAGCTCGGTCTTCGCCGAGCGGGACGCGGAGCAGACGGAGAACCTGAAGCTCAAGGAGGAGCTGGCCGAGGAGGCCGAGAAGCTGCTCCCGATCGGCGACCTGAAGGCGGCGCGGGCCGCGTTCCGTTCGATCAACGAGCGCTGGGAGGCCATCGGCCACGTTCCGCGGGACGCCCGGCCGAAGGTCGAGGGCCGGATGCACGCCGTGGAGCGGGCGATCCAGGAGTCCGAGGAGGCGGAGTGGCGCCGGACGAACCCGGAGGCACGCGCGCGTGCCGCGGGTCTCACCGGTCAGCTCCAGGGCGCCGTGGACAAGCTGAAGGCGCAGATCGAGCAGGCCCGCGCCCAGGGCAACTCGGCGAAGGCCGACAAGCTGGAGCGGGAGCTGGAGGGCCGTCAGGCGCTGCTGGACCAGGCTCTGAAGGGTCTGCACGAGTTCGGCGGCTGAGGCGGCGGGGCCCGACGTTCTCCGAGGGCCGGCCGCAGACAGCGAAGCGGGCCCCGTACCTGGTGTACGGGGCCCGCTTCCGCGTTCTCGCCGCCGTTCTACGGCCGGCGCGCCGACGTCACCCGGTACACGTCGTAGACGCCCTCGACGCCGCGTACGGCCTTCAGGACGTGCCCGAGATGCTTGGGGTCGCCCATCTCGAAGGTGAAGCGGGAGGTGGCCACCCGGTCGCGGGAGGTCTGGACGGCCGCGGACAGGATGTTGACGTGCTGGTCGGACAGGACGCGCGTGACGTCCGAGAGGAGCCGGGAGCGGTCGAGCGCCTCGACCTGGATGGCGACCAGGAAGACCGAGGACTGCGTGGGCGCCCACTCGACCTCGAGGATCCGTTCGGGCTCCCGTGACAGTGACTCCACGTTGACGCAGTCGCTGCGGTGAACCGATACGCCGCTGCCCCGCGTGACGAAGCCGATGATGGGGTCGCCGGGCACGGGCGTGCAGCAGCGGGCCAGTTTGACCCACACGTCGTCGACGCCCTTGACGACGACACCGGGGTCCTGGTTGCTGCGCCGCTTGCGGCTGCGGCTCCGGGACGGCGGAACCGTCTCGTCGATCTCCTCGGAGGCGGCCTCCTCGCCGCCGAGCGCCTGGACCAGCTTCTGCACGATGTTCTGCGCGGAGACATGGCCCTCGCCGATCGCCGCGTACAGCGCGGAGATGTCCGAGTACCGCATCTCGTGCGCGAGCGTCACCAGCGAGTCACCGGTCAGGATGCGCTGGATCGGCAGGTTCTGCTTGCGCATGGCGCGGACGATGGCGTCCTTGCCCTGCTCGATCGCCTCGTCGCGGCGCTCCTTGGAGAACCAGGCGCGGATCTTGTTGCGGGCGCGCGGCGACTTGACGAAGTTCAGCCAGTCCCGGGACGGCCCCGCCCCGGCGGCCTTGGAGGTGAAGACCTCCACCAGGTCGCCGTTGTCCAGGGTCGACTCCAGCGGCACGAGACGCCCGTTGACCCGGGCTCCTATCGTGCGGTGGCCCACCTCGGTGTGCACCGCGTACGAGAAGTCCACGGGCGTCGCACCGGCCGGCAGCGCTATCACGTCGCCCTTCGGCGTGAAGACGAAGACCTCGTTGCGCGACAGGTCGAAGCGCAGGGACTCCAGGAACTCGCCGGGGTCCTCGGTCTCCTTCTGCCAGTCGAGGAGCTGGCGCAGCCAGGCCATGTCGTTGAGGTGGTCGTCCTTGCCGGTGGTCCTCGGCTGGTCCGAGCGCACCTTCGAGGCGCCGGCGACGGCCTCCTGCTTGTACTTCCAGTGCGCGGCGATGCCGTACTCGGCGCGGCGGTGCATGTCGAACGTACGGATCTGGAGTTCGACCGGCTTGCCGTTCGGGCCGATGACCGTCGTGTGCAGCGACTGGTACATGTTGAACTTGGGCATCGCGATGTAGTCCTTGAACCGGCCGGGGACCGGATTCCATCGCGCGTGCACGGTGCCGAGCGCCGCGTAGCAGTCGCGGACGGTGTCCACGAGGACGCGGATGCCCACCAGGTCGTAGATCTCCGCGAAGTCGCGGCCGCGGACGATCATCTTCTGGTAGACGCTGTAGTAGTGCTTCGGGCGGCCGGTGACGGTCGCCTTGATGCGGGCGGCCCGCAGATCGGCCTGCACCTCGTCGGTCACTATGGCCAGATACTCGTCGCGCTTGGGGGCACGCTCGGCGACCAGGCGGACGATCTCGTCGTACATCTTGGGGTAGAGGATCGCGAAGGCGAGGTCCTCCAGTTCCCACTTGATGGTGTTCATGCCCAGGCGGTGGGCGAGGGGCGCGTAGATCTCGAGGGTCTCGCGCGCCTTCTTCTCCTGCTTCTCCCGCTTCAGGTAGCGCATGGTCCGCATGTTGTGCAGGCGGTCCGCGAGCTTGATGACCAGCACCCGCGGGTCCTTGGCCATGGCGACGACCATCTTGCGCACGGTCTCGGCCTGCGCGGCCTCGCCGAACTTCACCTTGTCCAGCTTGGTGACGCCGTCGACGAGCAGGGCCACCTGGTCCCCGAAGTCGCGCCGCAGGTCCTCCAGGCCGTACTCGGTGTCCTCGACGGTGTCGTGCAGGAGACCCGCCATGAGGGTGGCCGGGTCCATGCCCAGCTCGGCCAGGATCGTGGTCACCGCGAGGGGGTGGGTGATGTACGGGTCGCCGCTCTTGCGCTTCTGGCCGCGGTGCCAGCGCTCGGCGACCTGGTAGGACTTCTCGATCTGGCGCAGGGTGGCCGTCTCGATCTTCGGGTCGTTGCTGCGCACTATCCGCAGCAGCGGTTCCAGGACCGGGTTGTACGGGTTCTGGCGCTGGACGCCGAGCCGGGCGAGACGGGCGCGGACGCGGTTGGAGGAGCCGGAGCGGGCGGCCTGCTGAGGGGCGGCGGTCTGACGGCCGGCGGGCGCCGCCGTCGCGCTTTCGGGCGGAGCCGGCTTGGGACGGGCCTGCTCGGCCGGCCCGCCGGCGGGCGCGGAACGGTCGTGCTCGGCCGGGCCGCGGCTGTCGTCCGGCGCCTGCGACGCGGGGGTGGCCGCGGGCTCCGAGGCGGACTCGGGCTTGGCGGCTGTCAGGTGCTGGGCCTCGTCTGGCAAGAGGGCTCCTCGTGCGCGATCCGGGTCCCCGGTCAGGCTCCGGAGCACCCATCGTAGCGATCCTGCGCTCCAGGATCGCCTCCAGGCCGATGTGAGGGCCGTGTACCGGTGAAACGCGAGGGGCGGGCACCGGATTCCTCCGGGCCCGCCCGTTCGCGTACGGCGGTGCGCAGACCGCGTTCAGATGGTGAGCAGCGCCTCCACGGGCGCCCCGCGCAGGGCCGCCTCCAGACGGGGACGCCCGTCGAGGAAGCCCAGCTCCATCAGGACCGCGACCCCGGCCACCTCGGCTCCGGCACGGTGGATCAGCTGGATCGACGCCTCGGCGGTACCGCCGGTGGCGAGGACGTCGTCGACGATCAGCACACGGTCGCCTGCGGTCAGGTCCTCCGCGTGCACCTCGATCTCGGCCGAGCCGTACTCCAGGTCGTAGGCCTGGCTGAGGGTCGCTCCGGGGAGCTTGCCCGCCTTGCGCACGGGGATGAAACCGAGGCCGGCGCGGACGGCGACCGGGGCGCCCAGGATGAATCCCCGGGCTTCCAGGCCGACGACCTTGGTGGCGCCGGTGCGCTCGGCGATCTGCGCGAACGCGTCGGTGAGCGCGGTGAACGCCGCCGGATCCGCCAGGAGCGGGGTGATGTCCTTGAACATCACGCCCGGCTCCGGGTAGTCGGCCACGTCCCGGATGCGGCTGAGGAGCAGCTCCTCGATGCCGGTCACCGTCGCTTCCCCGACGGGCGGCCACGGCCCCGGCCGCGGGACGCGGGCTGGTTGCGCGGGCCGACGACCGCCGGCGTCGCGTCCTCCTCGTCGTAACCGTCCGCGGTGCCCGGCACGTCGCGCTCGTCCTCGGCCGGGGACTGGGCCCGCTTGGCGAGGACGCGCTTCTTCAGCGCCTTGTACTGCGGCTCGAGTTCCTTGAGGTCGGCGACGAGCGGCGTGGCGATGAAGATCGAGGAGTAGGCGCCCGCCGCGAGACCCACGAACAGCGACAGCGAGATGTCGTTGAGCGTGCCCGCGCCGAGGAAACCGCCGCCGATGAACAGCAGGCCCGCCACCGGCAGCAGTGCGACGACCGTGGTGTTGATGGAGCGGACCAGGGTGCCGTTGATCGAGCGGTTGGCGACCTCGCTGTAGGTGAAGCGGGTCTGCTTGGTGAGGTCCTTGGTCTGCTCCTTGAGGGAGTCGAAGACGACGACCGTGTCGTACAGCGAGTAACCGAGAATGGTCAGCAGACCGATCACCGTGCCGGGCGTGACCTCGAAGCCGACGAGGGCGTAGATGCCGACGGTGATGGTGATGTCGTGGATCAGGGCGACGAGGGCGGCGATGGCCATCCGCCACTCGAAGGCGATCGCCAGATAGATCACCACCAGCACCATGAAGATCGCCAGACCCTGCCAGGCCTTCGCGGCGATCTGGTCGCCCCAGCTGGGGCCGACGAGGTCGGCGTTGATGGTCTCGGGGTTGACCTTGAAGTCCTGGGCGAGGTCAGCCTTGATCTTGTCGGACTGCGCGATGTCCATGCCGGCGATCTGAATGCGCACCGAACCGTCGCCGAGTTTCTGCACGACGGCGTCGTGACCCGAGGCCGCCTTCGCGGCGTCCTCGGCCTGGGAGACGGAGATGCTGCCGTTCTTCTCCGTGGTGAAGACGGCTCCGCCCTGGAAGTCGATGCCCATGTTCAGGCCGCGCACCGCCAGGCCGAGGATGGCCGTGATGGTGATCAGGATCGAGACGCCGTACCAGAGCTTGCGGTGCCCGATGAAGTCGTAGCTGATCTCGCCACGGTGCAGCCGGGCGCCGAGGTTACCGAGTTTGGACATCGCTCAGGCCTCCTTCGTCTCGACGGGACCGGCGACAGGACCGCCGGGACGGCGGGTGCGGCGCAGCGGCGGCTGGGCACCCAGGCTCTTCGGGTCGAGGCCGGACCACTTGTGGCCGTCCGCGAAGAACTTCCGCCGAGCGATGAGCGTCATCAGCGGCTTGGTGAAGAAGAAGACCACGACCACGTCGAGGACGGTGGTCAGGCCCAGCGTGAACGCGAAGCCCTGGACCTTGCCGACCGTGACGACGAACAGCACGGCGGCGGCGAGGAACGACACGAAGTCGGAGACCAGGATGGTGCGCCGGGCCCGAGGCCAGGCCCGTTCCACGGCGGGTCGCAGGGTGCGGCCCTCGCGGATCTCGTCCCGGACCCGTTCGAAGTACACGATGAACGAGTCCGCTGTGATGCCGATGGCGACGATGGCTCCGCAGACGGCCGGCAGGTTCAGCGCGAAGCCGATGGCCGGGCCGAGCAGGGCCATGAGCACGTAGGTGAGGGCCGCCGAGACCAGCAGCGAGGCGAGCGCGACGAGCGCCAGCCCGCGGTAGTAAGCCACCAGGTAGAGGACGACCAGGGCGAGGCCGATGGCGCCCGCGAGCAGACCGGCGTGCAGCTGGTCGCCGCCGAGGGCCGCCGTCACGGTGGTCGAGCTCTGCTCCCCGAAGGTGAGCGGGAGCGCGCCGTAGGACAGCATGTTGGCGAGGCCCTGGGCCTCCTCCTGCTTGAAGCTGCCGGAGATCTGCGCCTGGCCGCCGGTGATCGCGCTCTGCACGAACGGGCTGGAGACGACCTCGCCGTCGAGCACGATGCCGAACTCGTTCTGCGGCTGCTGGTTCTGCGCGAGCTTGCCCGTGATGTCGGCGAACTTCTTGCCGCCCGACTTGGTGAAGGTCATGTTGACCTGCCAGCCGGCGGCGCCCTGCGTGTCGAAGACGGCCGCGGCCTTCTTGACGTCGGTGCCGTCGACCGCGGCCGGGCCGAGCAGGTACTTGTACCAGACCTTGTCGATCTCACCGCAGGCGACCGTCGTGTCCCCGGGCTTGACGCCCGTGCTGACCGCGGCGCGGGCCTCCTTGTCCGTGCAGTCCAGGGCCGCGTACTTGGCCTGGAGTGCGGTGACCTCGGGGGAGGCGGTGCCGCCACCGGATGCCGACGGGCTGGGGGACGCCTTCGCCTTGGCGCCGGCCGCGGCCGACGGGGTGGCGTCGGCCTTGAGCGCGTCGGTGACGGCGCGGCCCTGCGAGGTGGCGGAGGCCGAGGGGGACGAGGAGGAGGTCGCCTTCTCACCCTTGGCGGAAGCGCTCGCCGAGGGGCTGGGAGACGCGCTCGACGAGCCGCTCGGGGACGCGCTCGGCGACGGAGCGGCGGAGCCGGTGGCCTCCTGGGCCAGGACCGGACGGAAGTACAGCTTGGCGGTGGTGCCGACCTGCTTGCGCGCTTCCGCGGAGTTGGTGCCCTTGGGGATGTTCACGATGATGTTGCGGTCGCCCTGGGTCTGCACCTCCGCCTCGGAGACGCCCAGCCCGTTGACACGGCGGTTCATGATGTCGACCGCGGTGTCCATGTTGGCCTTGTTGATCGCGGATCCCTGCTCGGCCTTCGCCTCCAGCGTGATGCTGGTACCGCCGGCGAGGTCGATGCCGAGACGCGGAGTGGTGTGACCGGAGGCGAACATGCCTCCGGTGAGCCCCACGATGGCGATCAGGATCAGGGCCAGCGTGCGCCCTGGCTTGCTCTGGGCACTCGCACTCCGGCCCTTCTTGGGTGCTGCCACCTTCTCGTACTCCCTCTCGGGCCGCCTTGCGCCGGGTCAGCGCGGCGGCGGCCATGACATGGTGTGGGATCCCCTGGCGAGATGCGCGCGCCCCGGCGCCGAAGGGTGTGCACCCTGAGCGCCGGGGTCGTGGCTACTTCTTCTCGTCGGAGTCGCCCTCGGTCTTCTTCGGCTCCTCGCCGGCGTCGGCCTGCTCGGCCTCGGCGGCCTTCTCCCGGACCTCGTCGGTCTCGTCCTTCTTGCCGAGGTCGACAACCTTGTCGTCGGAGGCGGCAGCTTCGTCGACGGAGTCGTCGGTCTCGGCGAGGGAGGAGGCGTCGTCCGGGACGACGTCGGAGTCGGACTTCAGGTCGTGCTCGATGCCGTGCACGATGCGGTTGTACTCGTCGTCGGTCAGGACGGCGCCGATCGCGTTCTTCGCGAAGAGGAGTTCCACGCCCGGTCCCGCATCGAGGAGAAGCGTGTCGTCGTTGACCTCCTTGACCGTCGCGTACATGCCCCCGATGGTGCGGACACCACTTCCGGGCTGCAGTTCGTTACGCATGGCGGCCGCTTGCTGCTGCTTCTTCTTGGCCGACCGGGTCATCAGGAACATGGCCCCGATGAGCACGATGAACGGGAGGAGGGTCAAAGGACTCACGGGTCGGAAACTTCCTTCAAACGACCGCGGCGGTTGAGCGGCCTCATGGATGGGGGTTGTGTGCTGCCGACTGGGGCGGCATCGGCGGAGTCTAAGCGAGTCCGCGCGCATGGAACAACGCTCAGCATGGCACCTGGGTTCCTGACCCGGCCAATGTCCTCGCCGAAGCCCCCGGCGTCACGTCCCGAACAGGTCCTGTTGCCCGCTTCCCTGACCGGGGGCCCGGGGCGGGGTGAGGCCGAGGTGCGTCCAGGCGGCCGGGGTCGCCACCCGGCCGCGCGGTGTGCGGGCGAGCAGTCCCTCCCGGACGAGGAAGGGTTCGGCCACCTCCTCCACGGTCTCACGCTCCTCCCCCACGGCGACCGCGAGCGTGGACAGACCGACCGGGCCGCCGCCGAACAGTTTCAGCAGGGCTTCCAGGACCCCCCGGTCCAGGCGGTCCAGCCCGCGCTCGTCCACCTCGTAGACCTTCAGCGCCGCCGCGGCGATCTCACGGGTGACGCTCCCGTCGGCCTTGACCTGCGCGTAGTCGCGGACGCGGCGCAGCAGACGGTTGGCGATACGGGGCGTGCCGCGGGAGCGGCCGGCGATCTCGGCCGCCCCCTCCGCGTCGATCTCGACGTCGAGGAGGTCGGCCGAGCGGTGGATGACGCGTCGCAGCTCGGCGGGCTCGTAGAACTCCATGTGCGCGGTGAATCCGAACCGGTCGCGCAGCGGGGGCGGCAGCAGCCCCGCGCGCGTGGTGGCGCCGACGAGGGTGAAGGGGGGCAGTTCGAGGGGGATGGCGGTGGCGCCGGGGCCCTTGCCGACGATGACGTCGACGCGGAAGTCCTCCATCGCCATGTACAGCATCTCCTCGGCGGGCCGGGACATGCGGTGGATCTCGTCGAGGAAGAGGACCTCGCCCTCCTGGAGCGAGGAGAGGATCGCGGCGAGGTCGCCGGCGTGCTGGATGGCGGGGCCGGAGGTGATGCGGATCGGGGCGCCCATCTCCGCAGCGATGATCATCGAGAGGGTGGTCTTGCCGAGGCCGGGGGCTCCGGAGAGCAGCACGTGGTCGGCGGTCGCGCCGCGTGCGCGGGCGGCGCGCAGGACGAGGTCGAGCTGCTCGCGCACCTTCTCCTGGCCGATGAACTCACCGAGGTCCTTGGGACGCAGGGCGGCCTCGACGGCCTGGTCCTCCCGGTCGGCGACCGAGCCCACCAGCCGCTCCTCGGCAGTGGTCTCCTCGGTCGTGTCGTCCCAGTTCACTGACGTTCTCCTAGCGGGCGCGGTTCAGGGTCTGCAGGGCGGCCTTCAGCAGCCGGCCCACCTGGGGCGCGCCGTCGGCGGCCTCGGCCTGCGGGGTCACGGCGGCGACGGCCTCGTCGGCCTCGCGGGTGGCGTAGCCGAGGCCGATCAGGGCGGCGTGCAGCTGGTCGCGCCAGCCGCTGGTGACCGGTGCGCCGACCGCGGGGGCGCCGATCGGCTCGCCGAGCCGGTCCTTGAGCTCCAGCAGCAGTTTCTGCGCGCCCCTCTTGCCGATGCCGGGGACGGCGATCAGCGCCTTCTCGTCCCCGGTGGCCACCGCGCGGCGCAGGGCGTCCGGGGCGTGGACCGCCAGCATGGCCTGGGCGAGCCGGGGGCCGACGCCGCTCGCGGTCTGCAGCAGCTCGAAGACCTGGCGCTCGTCGTCGTCCACGAAGCCGTAGAGGGTCAGTGAGTCCTCCCGCACGACGAGGGAGGTGGCGAGCTTGGCCGGCTTTCCGAGCCGGAGCGTGGACAGCGTGTTCGGCGAGCACTGGACGGCCATGCCCACGCCGCCCACCTCGACGACGGCTGCGTCCGGGGCGAGTGCGGCGACGGTGCCGCTGACGAAGGCGATCATGCCGTACGGCCTTTCGATGTGATCGTTGCGGTCGTGGGGTGCGTGGACGGCTTGGCGGTGTGCCGGGCGACCGCCTGCTGGAGCCGGTTCTGCGCGGGGGCGCGCCAGATGTGGCAGATGGCGAGGGCGAGGGCGTCGGCGGCGTCGGCCGGCTTCGGGGGTGCGTCGAGTCGCAGCAGACGGGTGACCATCGCACCGACCTGGGCCTTGTCCGCGCGGCCGCTGCCGGTGACGGCGGCCTTGACCTCGCTGGGGGTGTGCAGGGCGACGGGGATGCCGCGGCGGGCGGCGCACAGCATGGCGACGGCGCTGGCCTGGGCGGTGCCCATGACCGTGCGCACGTTGTGCTGGCTGAACACCCGTTCCACGGCGACGCATTCGGGCCGGTGTTCGTCCAGCCACGCTTCGATGCCCTGCTCGACGGCGACGAGGCGCTGCCCCAACTCGGCGTCGGCGGGCGTCCGTACGACTCCGACGCCGAGCATGGTGAGGGGCCGGCCCGCGACCCCCTCGACGACGCCGACACCGCACCGTGTCAGTCCGGGGTCCACCCCGAGTACACGCACGTCCGCCCTCCCTTCGCTCTCCCGGCCCGGCCGGGTCGCCCCCGGTTCGTGCAGGCTATCGGGTGCCACCGACAACGGCCGCCGGCACACGCCCCGGCATACGCCCCCGCAACGCGACGGGCCGACGGGGGTGTCCCGTCGGCCCGTTCGAAGACGCAGTCGAGCGCCGGCTCAGGCGTCGACCTTCTCCATGACCTCGTCGCTGACGTCGAAGTTGGCGAAGACGTTCTGCACGTCGTCGCTGTCCTCGAGCGCGTCGATCAGCTTGAAGATCTTCCGTGCGCCGTCCTCGTCGAGCTCGACCTGCATGGTCGGGACGAAGTTGGCCTCGGCGGAGTCGTAGTCGATGCCGGCCTCCTGGAGCGGGGGGGGGGGGGGAG
>NZ_JBMNDR010000042.1:45500-72732 GCF_052543235.1 Streptomyces sp. SAS_272
CCCCCCCCCGACCAGGTCGGTGGCCTCGGAGAGGACCTCGAAGGTCTCACCGAGGTCGTTGACCTCTTCGGCGCCCGCGTCGAGCACGGCGCCGAGAACGTCGTCCTCGGCCAGCTCGCCCTTGGGGACGATGACGACGCCCTTGCGGTTGAAGAGGTACGACACCGAGCCCGGGTCGGCCATGGAGCCGCCGTTGCGGGTCATGGCGACGCGGACGTCGGAGGCGGCGCGGTTGCGGTTGTCGGTGAGGCACTCGATGAGGACCGCGACGCCGTTCGGTCCGTAGCCCTCGTACATGATCGTCTCGTAGTCGGCGCCGCCGGCCTCGAGACCGGCGCCGCGCTTCACCGCCGAGTCGATGTTCTTGTTCGGGACCGAGCTCTTCTTGGCCTTCTGGATGGCGTCGAACAGCGTCGGGTTGCCGGACACGTCCGCGCCACCGGTTCGGGCCGCGACCTCGATGTTCTTGATCATCTTCGCGAAGAGCTTGCCGCGCTTGGCGTCGATCACGGCCTTCTTGTGCTTCGTCGTAGCCCATTTAGAGTGGCCGGACATCTGCCTGTCTCCTTCGCGTAACCCAACCTGGACGAACTCCCCGGGCCTGCGGAGCCTGAGGGGACCCCCAGATCCTACAAGGACGCCGCCGCCCGGTTCGCGCGCACCATGTCGACGAACAGGGCGTGCACACGGTGGTCGCCGGTCAGTTCCGGGTGGAACGAGGTGGCGAGCGCGTCGCCCTGGCGGACCGCGACGATGTGACCGCCGTGCTCGGCGAGCACCTCGGCGCGGGCGCCCACGGACTCGACCCAGGGAGCGCGGATGAAGACCCCCTCCACGGGAGGGCCGGCCACGCCCACGACGTCCACCGTGGCCTCGAAGGACTCGTTCTGGCGTCCGAAGGCGTTGCGGCGCACGATCATGTCGATGCCGCCGACGGTCTCCTGGCCCGAGCGCGGGTCGAGGATCTTGTCGGCGAGCATGATCATGCCCGCGCAGGTGCCGTAGACGGGCATGCCGGACCGCACGCGCGCGCGGAGGGGCTCCATCACGCCGAACAGGACGGCCAGCTTGGAGATGGTCGTGGACTCGCCGCCCGGGATGACGAGGCCGTCGACCTCGGCGAGTTCCTCGGGCCGCCGCACCGGCCTGGCCACGGCGTCGGCCGCGGCCAGGGCGACGAGGTGCTCCCGAACGTCGCCCTGGAGGGCCAGGACGCCTATGACAGGGGCTGTGTCGCTCATGAGGTGTTACCAGCCGCGGTTGGCGTAGCGCTCGGCCTCGGGGAGGGTGTCGCAGTTGATGCCGACCATGGCCTCGCCCAGGTTGCGGGACGCGTCCGCGATGATCTTCGGGTCGTCGTAGAAGGTGGTGGCCTTCACGATGGCGGCGGCACGCTTGGCCGGGTCGCCGGACTTGAAGATGCCGGAGCCGACGAAGACGCCCTCGGCGCCGAGCTGGCGCATCAGCGCGGCGTCGGCCGGAGTGGCGACGCCGCCCGCGGAGAACAGCACGACCGGGAGCTTGCCGAGCTCGGCGACCTCCTTGACCAGCTCGTAGGGGGCGCGCAGGTCCTTGGCGGCGGCGTACAGCTCGTTGTTGTCGTAGCCGCGCAGACGGGCGATCTCGTTCTTGATCTGGCGCAGGTGACGCACGGCCTCGACGACGTTGCCGGTGCCGGCCTCGCCCTTGGAGCGGATCATCGCGGCGCCCTCGGCGATGCGGCGCAGGGCCTCGCCCAGGTTGGTGGCGCCGCAGACGAACGGGGTCGTGAACGCGAACTTGTCGCTGTGGTTGACCTCGTCGGCCGGGGTGAGGACCTCGGACTCGTCGATGTAGTCGACGCCGAGCGACTGCAGGACCTGGGCCTCGACGAAGTGGCCGATCCGGGACTTGGCCATGACCGGGATGGACACGGCCTCGATGATGCCCTCGATCATGTCGGGGTCGGACATCCGGGCGACGCCGCCGTCCTTGCGGATGTCGGCCGGAACCCGCTCCAGCGCCATGACGGCGACGGCGCCCGCGTCCTCGGCGATCTTCGCCTGCTCCGGCGTGACGACGTCCATGATCACGCCGCCCTTGAGCTGCTCGGCCATGCCGCGCTTCACGCGCGCGGTGCCGGTCTCGGGGGTCTGGTTTTCGGAGATCGTGCTGGACACGGGTGACCTCACTAGTCGAAAAGAGGATTCTTCGGCACTGAGGAAACGCGAATGGACCAGTCCACAGCAAGGGCCAATGGACATCCGGTGGATCCTTTTCCCGGGCGGGAGCGCCGAAGCCCTCCGCCACGCACCGGCGCGACGCCCGGGAAGGCTCGACCGGTCCCCGGTCAGGCGGCCCGGTCGGCCAGGGCGGACGGGGGTTCGTCGTCCATCTCGAAGGCCATCGGGAAGGGTGCGTGCCCGGCCAGGCGGAACCAGCGGACCTTGCGGTGCTCGCGCAGTCGGCGGACGGCGCCCACCGCGTCGTTGTGGAAGCGCCGGGCCATCGGGACCCGGCGGACGGCCTCCGTGAGCTCGCGGGCCGCCTCCTCCCCGCCGGGCGCCTCACGCACGACCTCGAGCTGCTGGACGTCCGCGAAGACGGCCCGAAGGGCCTGGCTGAGCTCGCTCTCGGCGACCTCGCGCTGCTCCTCCTCGGCCTGCCGGGCGGCGTGCGCGGCCTCGTACAGGACGATCGAGGCGGCGGGGTCGAGAACCTTGGAGGTGGCCAGTTCCTGGGCCACCGACGCACGGCGCAGCAGCTGCGCGTCGAGCGCGGCGCGGGCTGCGTCGATGCGGGCGTGCAGCCGGTCGAGCCGTCCCGCCGTCCAGCTCAGGTAGAGGCCGATCGCGACGAGGACGGCCAGGATCCAGATCAGGGTTGCGGTCACGGGCGGCAAGGCTACCCGTGACCCCCTCGGCGGTGCGGCGGGTCAGTCCCGTGCCAGGCCGAGCCGGGCCCGCAGGCCCGTCGATCCCCGTTCGTCGTCGGCGGCGACCGCCGCGGCTCCCGCCGTCACCGTCTCGTAGACGGACAGGATGTCCGCGCCGACGGTCGACCAGTCGAAGCGCCGCACATGCGCACTGCCCCGCTCGCTGAGCTGTCCTCTGCGTTCCGGGTCGCCGAGGAGCCGCACCGCCGCGGCGGCCAGCGCGTCCGCGTCCTCGTTCGCGAACAGCTCGCCCGCCGCTCCCTGGTCGAGGACCTGGGCGAAGGCGTCCAGGTCGGAGGCGAGCACGGGAGCTCCCGCAGACATGGCCTCGACGAGGATGATGCCGAAGCTCTCGCCGCCCGTGTTGGGCGCGATGTAGAGGTCGACGCTGCGCAGGAAGCGCGCCTTGTCCTCGTCGCTGACCATGCCGAGGAACTCCACGCGCGCGTGCAGCTCCTGCGGCAGGCTCTCCACCGCCTCCTTCTCGTCGCCGCGGCCGGCGACCAGCAGCCGTGCGTCCGGGCGTTCGGCGAAGATCTTCGGCAGGGCCCGCATCAGCACGGGCAGGCCCTTGCGCGGCTCGTCGATGCGTCCGACGAAGCCGAGGGTGCCGCCCTGCCACTCGGGGTTGGGCTCGGCCTTGGCGAAGAAGTCGACGTCGACGCCGTTCGGGATGACGACCGCGTCGCCGCCGAGGTGCTCGACCAGCGTCCGCCGGGCGTACTCGCTGACGGCGATCCGCGCGCTGATCTTCTCCAGGGCGGCCTGGAGGATGGAGTACGCGGCGATCATGGCCCGCGAGCGCGGGTTGGACGTGTGGAAGGTCGCCACGATCGGCCCCGAGGCCGCCCAGCAGGTCAGCAGGCCGAGCGAGGGAGAGGTCGGTTCGTGGATGTGGACGACGTCGAACGCGCCGTCGTGCAGCCAGCGTCGCACGCGCGCGGCGGACAGGAAGCCGAAGTTGAGGCGGGCGACGGAGCCGTTGTACGGCACGGGGACCGCACGGCCGGCCGAGACGACGTACGGCGGCAGCGGGGTGTCGTCGTCGGCCGGGGCGAGGACGGACACCTCGTGGCCGAGCCGGATGAAGTACTCGGCGAGGTCGCGGATGTGGAACTGCACGCCGCCCGGGACGTCCCAGGAGTACGGGCAGACGATGCCGATTCTCACGCGGGCGCCCCGTCCGGGGGGCCGGGTCGCGACGGGCGGGGTTCCAGGTCCGCGAGCCACAGTCTCTGCAGCATGTGCCAGTCCTCCGGGTGGTCGGCGATGCCGGTGGCGAAGGCGTCTGCCAGCGCCTGTGTCATGACAGACGTCTTGTCGGCCCGGGTGCCTGTCCCGGGCACCTCGATCGGCGGATGCACCCTTCCCTGCATGACGGGCGAGTCGTCGTACCAGAGCGTGACGGGCAGCAGCAGCGCGCCGGTCTGCTGGGCGAGCAGGGCGGGTCCGGCGGGCATCCGGGCGGCGGCCCCGAAGAAGTCGACCTCGACGCCGGAGGCGGACAGGTCGCGCTCGGCGACCAGGCAGACCAGTCCGCCGTCGCGCAGCCGCCGGGCCAGGGTGCCGAAGGCGGAGCCGCCGGTGTGCGGCAGCACCTCCATGCCGAGCCCCTCGCGGTAGGCGACGAACCGGTCGTACAGCGTCTCGGGCTTGAGGCGTTCGGCGACGGTGGTGAACGGCGTGCGCAGCTTCGTGGTGACCCAGGCGCCGGCCAGGTCCCAGTTGCCCATGTGCGGCAGCGCGAGGATGACGCCCCGGTCCGAGGCGATGCCGTCCGTCAGATGGTGCAGGTCCTTGGGGTCGAAGCCCTCGGCGACGCGCTCGGCGCTCCAGGCCGGCAGCCGGAAGGACTCCATCCAGTACCGCAGGTAGGAGCGCATTCCCGCGCGTGAGAGCTCGGCCAGGCGCTCCGGGCCCGCGTCCGGGACCACGCGCGCGTAGTTGCTCTCCAGCCGCAGCACGCCCTTCCCGCGCCGCTTCCACGCGAGGTCGGCGACGGTGTGGCCGAGGCGTACGGCGACGGGCTCGGGGAGCTTCTTGACGGCGCTCCAGCCCAGGCCGTACAGCGCGTCCGTCAGACGCTCCCGGGCGCTCACTTCGCGGCCTCGCTCCCCCGGGCCTCGCTGCCCTGTGCCTCGTCCGCCCGCTCCGCGACGTCCGTGGCGCCGGCTGCGGCGCCGGCTGCGGCCGCCTGCTCCGCCTCGGCGGATTCCCGGCGGACGGTGACGACGCGCTGGATCAGCGTGACGAGACTGCCGACGGCGACGATCCACAGCGCGATCGGCAGCAGCACCTGGATGCCGGGCACGCCGAACGCGTGCAGACCCGCGAGTCCCGCCGCGACCAGCGAGATCACCAGGCGCTCGGCACGTTCCACCAGTCCGTTGACGGCGACCGGCAGGCCGATCGACTCGCCGCGGGCCTTCGTGTACGACACCACCTGACCGCTGGCCAGACAGAAGATCGAGACGGCGCACAGGGCGTTGTCGGCGCCGTGGCCCGCGTACCAGAGCGCGAAGCCGCCGAAGATCGCGCCGTCGGCGACCCGGTCGAGCGTGGAGTCCAGGAAGGCCCCCCAGCGGCTGCTGCGGCCGAGCTGGCGGGCCATGTTGCCGTCGACGAGGTCGGAGAACACGAAGAGCGTGATCACGATCGTGCCCCAGAAGAACTCGCCCCGGGGGTAGAAGACCAGCGCGCCCGCGATCACGCCGGCGGTGCCGAGGAGCGTGACCGTGTCGGGGCTCACGCCCCGGCGGATGAGAAACGCGGCGAACGGTGTGAGGACACGCGTGAAGAATGCACGCGCGTACTTGTTCAGCATGGCCTTCCCGAGGGTCGGTGTGGCCGTGCGGCCCCTGCTGGCCGTCGGCTGGCCCATCGTAGTCACGCGCGTGTGCGTGCGACGGTCGGGCTCCCGGCCCCCGCCCCCGTGTCACGGCCGCAGGGCGTCCGGGGAACGGCCGGGTCGCGTCCGTCGTATGGACGCGCCGTGACGGGAGTGGAAAGCTCGAAGGACCGCGGGCGTCGCCGGAGCCGCCATCGCACGCGGGGCCGTGGTGCCCGCGCCCCCAGTGACCTCACCGTGCACGGGAGGCAAGGAAAATGGGCGACAAGGCGAATGCACACCCCGGAGCCGCCGGCAGGGCTACGGCGGCCGACCAACCCGCGTCCGTACGGAATGTGGTGCTGGTCGGCCACTGCGGATCGGGCAAGACGACGTTGGTGGAAGCTCTCGCGCTGAGCGCGGGAGCGGTGAACCGGGCGGGCCGTGTGGAGGACGGCGGCACCGTATCCGACTACGACGAGATCGAGCACCGGCAGCAGCGCTCGGTGCAGCTGTCGCTGGTGCCCGTCACGTTCGACGGCATCAAGGTCAACCTCCTCGACACTCCCGGATACGCCGACTTCGTCGGGGAGCTCAGGGCCGGTCTGCGCGCCGCGGACGCGGCCCTCTTCGTCGTATCGGCGGCGGACGGCGTGGACGGGTCGACCCGCATGGTCTGGGAGGAGTGCGCGGCCGTCGGCATGCCCCGGGCGATCGTCGTCACGCACCTGGAGGCCGCCCGCGCGGACTTCGAGGAGATGACGCGGATCTGCGCGGAGGCCTTCGGCGCGGACGACCCGGACGCGGTCCTGCCGCTGTACCTGCCGCTGCGCGGTCCCGAGGGACCCGACGGGCACGCGCCGGTGACGGGGCTGACCGGTCTGCTGTCCCGGACGCTGTTCGACTACTCCTCCGGCGAGCGCAGGGAGTCCGAGCCGGACGAGGAGCGGTTGCCGGTCATCGAGGAGGCCCGCAACCGGCTGATCGAGGGGATCATCGCCGAGAGCGAGGACGAGACCCTCATGGACCGGTATCTCGGCGGCGAGCAGATCGACGTCAAGACGCTGATCGACGACCTGGAGCGGGCCGTCGCGCGCGGCGCCTTCTTCCCCGTCCTGGCGGCCGCCCCCGCCGCCGACGGCGCCCGGCAGGGCCTCGGCACCGTCGAACTCCTGGAACTGGTCACCAGGGGGTTCCCGACGCCTCTGGAGCGCGAGGCGCCGCGCGTGACGACGGTCGACGGCCGGCCACGGGAGCTGAAGCCGTGCGATCCGGACGGTCCGCTGGTCGCCGAGGTCGTGAAGACCTCCTCCGACCCCTACGTCGGCCGGGTCTCGCTGGTCCGCGTGTTCTCCGGGACCCTGCACCCCGACGAGACCGTCCACGTCTCCGGTCACGGCCTCGCCGACCGCGGTCACGAGGACCACGACGTCGACGAGCGGATCGGCGCCCTGTCCGCGCCGTTCGGCAAACAGCAGCGGACCCTGACCCACTGCATCGCGGGCGACCTCGCGTGCGTGGCGAAACTCGGCCGCGCGGAAACCGGCGACACCCTCTCGGCGAAGGACGACCCGCTCCTCATGGAGCCCTGGCAGATGCCGGACCCGCTGCTCCCGCTGGCCATCCAGGCCCACAGCAAGGCCGATGAGGACAAGCTGTCGCAGGGCCTCGGCCGACTGGTCGCCGAGGACCCCACGATGCGCCTGGAGCACAACCAGCACACCCACCAGGTGGTGCTGTGGTGCCTGGGCGAGGCGCACTCGGACGTCGCGCTGGAGCGGCTGCGCTCCCGCTACGGCGTCCAGGTCGACGTCGTCCCGCACCGGGTCTCCCTCAGGGAGACGTTCGCCGCGAAGTCCGCCGGACGCGGGCGGCATGTGAAACAGTCCGGCGGGCACGGCCAGTACGCCGTCTGCGAGATCGAGGTGGAGCCGCTGCCGGGCGGCTCGGGCATCGAGTTCGTGGACCGGGTCGTCGGCGGTGCGGTGCCCCGGCAGTTCATCCCGTCCGTCGAGAAGGGCGTCCGGGCGCAGGCGGCCAAGGGGGTGGCGGCCGGGCATCCGCTGGTGGACGTGCGGATCACGCTGCTGGACGGCAAGGCGCATTCGGTGGACTCCTCCGACGCCGCGTTCCAGACAGCCGGCGCGCTGGCGCTCCGGGAGGCGGCGGCCGACGCGAGGATCCATCTGCTGGAGCCGGTGGCCGAGGTGTCCGTGCTGGTGGGCGACGAGTACGTGGGCACCGTGATGAGCGATCTGTCGGGGCGGCGCGGACGCGTGCTGGGCACCGAGCAGACCAGCGGAAGCCGCACGCTCGTGCGGGCCGAGGTGCCGGAGATCGAGATCGGCCGGTACGCGGTGGATCTGCGCTCCCTCTCGCACGGCACGGCCCGTTTCCAGCGCGCGTACGCCCGGCACGAGCCGATGCCGCCCCAGGTCGCCGAGAAGGTGCGCCAACAGGCGGAGGCAGGCTGACGGTTGGTGGCGCACCGGTCCCAAGTGGCCGGTGCGGCACCACGCGGAGGGCTTTCTTCCGGTTCGGCGGGCGGCTTCGGCCGTCCGCCGACGGATGTCGGCGCCTGCCGATACGCTGATGACCTGATCAACAGGTGTGCGGAGCACGGAAGTCGGGAAAGCCGCAGAAGCGAGAGCAGCGGCGATCGGGGGCGGGAATGACCGTTGGCAGCGGTTACGCGGACATCTTCGGACCGCAGGTGCCGCAACAGGGCGACGGAGGGCAGACACCGACGTTCGGCCTGGCGTCGGCGGCCTACCGGGACAACCCGGTCGAGGACATCAAGAAGGCCGACAACGAGTGGCACGAGACGGCGGTCAACGGCGGCCGCAGCTGGGCCCGGATCTTCCGGCCCAACCTCGGCGAGGCGTTCTCGCAGGCGGTGATCGACCGCATGCTGGGCGTCGGCCGCAAGCCGCTCATCCAGTCCTTCGGCAGCGAGCCGCAGGTGGTCGTCGAGCACTGCCTCGCCGCCAACCGCATCCGCCGGGAACGCGACCAGAAGCTGACCGGCGTCATGGTGCTGTGCGGCCTGCTGTTCCTGCCCGGCCTGCTGGTGTGGCTGCTCGTCTTCCAACTGCGGGCGAGCATGGGGAAGCTGGACGACAAGCGGGTCTCCGGCCTCGGCACCGGCCTGCTCGTCGCCATGGGCGCGCTCGCCGTGCTGTTCCTGGTCAAGATGCCGTTCGCCGGCGTCGTGGGGTGGTACGCGCGAGGGTGCGTCGTGGCGCCCGTGGTCGGCTGGTTCCTGGCCAAGCGGATCTGCGAGGGCACCGCGGTCGACCTTCGGCAACGCTGGGACAGCCTGCTGTCCGGCGGAAGCGTCGGCGCCAAGGTCCCCGAGGCCGTGCCGACCAGCCCGAACCAGACGGCGGCGGAGCAGCTGCGCCAGTCCCTGGCCCGGCTCAGCGCGGAGCAGCAGTCCAACTCGGTCTTCTACGCGGGCCCCAAGGGCATACTCGGCATGGGCACACGCTGGGGGGCCTGGCACCTCGCCGAGGAACTGGTGCCGAGCGACCCGAACAAGGGCGTCCACGAGTTCCGCAGCTGGACCGTCGTACGCGCCATCCACGACCAGCTTTCCGTGCTCAACCGCCAGAGCCTGAAGACCGGCGGTTTCCCGGCGCCCACGGTCCGGCACTGGATCGTCACCCCGGTCGGCGAGAACGCCAAGGCGGTCTCGCGGCCGGAGGGCACCGACGTCGAGGCGTACCAGGTCAAGCCGCGGGCCATAGAGGACATCTGCAACAACCAGCAGTTCGGCGGCGGCGACCGGCACTACCTGGGCGTCCAGTGGCCGCTGTGGGACGGCCAGTTGATCATCACGATGCTGATCACGGTGACGGTGCTGCACGAGACGCTGCGCATCGAGGTCACCGGGCACGCCCTGGGCCCGGTGAACGGTCTGTTCACCACCAAGCCCGAGGCCCCGGTCAAGGAGGTCGCCAAGAGCGTCCGGTTCTGGGAGACCCGGACGGTCAAGCTGCCGCTGGTCACCGCCGACGAGGTGGTCCGGGTGGCCGCACGCGCCACGATCAGCTGGTATCCGCCGCTGCTGAAGTGGCTCGGCGGCTCGATAGGCCTGCCCGAGCCCTTCGGACTGCGGCACGCCTGGGCGGACCAGCCCTGGCGTCATCGCTTCATGGCCGACGACGCCCTGCGGGCGGCCACCCCGGTGCTGCGCGTGGTGCACTCGGCCGCGCTCAAGGTGCTCAAGGAGCACGACGTGAACATCGACAAGTTCACCTCGCGGTCGTCGATCCTCAGCGGCGCCGTCCAGGACGTGGCGCCGAGGAAGGCGGACACCTACGACGCGTAAGACCGCCGGCGGTCGGCCGGACTCGCGCGGGCGACCCGGGCGCGCCGTCCCCCCGGGGGCACAGCCCCCGGACCCCGCTGTCAGCCCTGGACGGGCCTCGTCCCCGAACGCCGGACGGGCTGACAGCGGGCACGGGGTGTCCACATCCCCGATCAGCCCGCCGCATCACTCATGTCAAACCGTCGGCCAGGCCTCTGCCAGCATCTTCCTCGTGTCCGCCAAGAGCTGCGGCAGCACGCGCGTGTGGCCCACCACCGGCATGAAGTTCGTGTCGCCGCCCCAGCGGGGCACGATGTGCTGGTGCAGGTGGGCGGCGATCCCGGCGCCCGCGACGGCGCCCTGGTTCATGCCGATGTTGAAGCCCTGCGCGCCGGACGCGAGGCGCAGGGCCGTCATCGCCTGCTTGGTCAGCTCGCCCAGCTCGGCGGTCTCCGGACCGGTCAGATCGGTGTAGTCGGCCACATGACGGTAGGGCACGGTCATCAGGTGGCCGCCGTTGTACGGGTACAGGTTCAGCACCGCGTACACGTGCTCACCGCGCCGGACGACCAGCCCGTCCTCGTCGGACTTCGCCGGGATGGCGCAGAACGGACAGCCGTCGCCGGCACCGGGGCCGGTCGGCTTGTTCTCGCCCTGGATGTAGGCCATCCGGTGGGGAGTCCACAGGCGCTGGAACGCGTCCTGCGTCCCCACTCCGATCTGCTGCTCGGGCTCACTCGTCATGCAAGGCAGCATATGGCTTCGCCCGTTCGCGGCGTGTCGCCGGGGTTCGCGGGCGAGCGGTGCGAGCCAAGCTGGGCCGATGGACGACGACAGCCGCCTCTCCCGCTGGGAACAGCGCACCGAGGCGCCCCTCGCACTGGCCTCGCTGGCCTTTCTCGGCGGGTACGCCGTCCACGTCCTCGCCCAGGCCGTCGCGGACGGCTGGCGGGACCTCTGCTTCGCGGTGATGCTGACGGCGTGGGCGATGTTCGCCGCGGACTACGGGGTGCGCTGGAGACTCAGCGGAGAGCGCCTGCGCTTCGTCCGCTCCCACTGGCTGGACGGACTGGTCGTCCTGCTCCCCCTCCTGCGGCCGCTGCGGATCGTCAAGCTCTACGAGGCCGTGCAGCGCCGGCACGGGCAGCCCCGGTTCTCGCTGCACGCACGCGTGATCACCTACGCCGGGCTGTCGACGGGACTGCTCGGCTTCGCCGGCGCGCTCGCCGTGTACAGCCAGGAACGCGGAGCGCCCGGCGCGAGCATGAAGACCTTCGGCGACGCGCTCTGGTGGACCTGCGAGACGCTCACCACCGTCGGCTACGGCGACGTCACCCCCGTCACCTCCTGGGGACGGCTGATCGCGGTCGGGATGATGGCGTGCGGGCTGGCCCTGCTGGGCGCGGTCACCGGGTCGTTCTCGTCCTGGCTGATCCAGGTGTTCTCCCGGGAGGACGACAGGGCCGGCGGCCAGAGCCCGCCCGGCCCCCGGAACGGCGAAGGGCCCCCGGGGTGAACTCCCCGGGGGCCCGCGCACCACGACATCAGACCTGCGTACGCTCCTCGACGACCTTCGCGATCTTCGCGATGGCCTCGTCGAACGGGATGCCGTTCTCCTGGGAGCCGTCGCGGTAGCGGAAGGACACCGAACCGCCCGCCATGTCCTCGTCGCCCGCGATGACCATGAAGGGCACCTTCTGCTTCTGGGCGTTGCGGATCTTCTTCTGCATCCGGTCGGAGGAGGAGTCGACGTCGACCCGCAGCCCCTGCTTCCTGGCCGCCGCGGCGAACTTCTCCAGGTAGTCGACATGCGTGTCGCCGATCGGGATGCCGATCGCCTGCACCGGGGCCAGCCACGCCGGGAACGCGCCCGCGTAGTGCTCCAGGAGCACCGCGAAGAACCGCTCGATCGACCCGAACAGGGCCCGGTGGATCATGACCGGTCGCTGCTTGGAGCCGTCGGGCGAGGTGTACTCGAGCGCGAAGCGCTCCGGCAGGTTGAAGTCGAGCTGGATGGTCGACATCTGCCAGGTGCGGCCGATGGCGTCCTTCGTCTGGACGGAGATCTTGGGGCCGTAGAAGGCGGCGCCGCCCGGGTCCGGGACCAGGGGCAGGCCCTGCTTCTCGGCGACCTGGCGGAGCGTCTCGGTCGCCTCCTCCCAGACGTCGTCCGAGCCGACGAACTTCTCCGGGTCCTTGGTCGACAGCTCCAGGTAGAAGTCGGTCAGACCGTAGTCGCGCAGCAGGCCGAGGACGAAGGTGAGCGTCTTGTCGAGCTCCTCCGCCATCTGCTCGCGGGTGCAGTAGATGTGCGCGTCGTCCTGGGTGAAGCCGCGCGCGCGGGTCAGGCCGTGCACGACGCCCGACTTCTCGTACCGGTACACGGTTCCGAACTCGAAGAGGCGCAGCGGAAGTTCACGGTAGGAGCGGCCGCGCGCGTCGAAGATCAGGTTGTGCATCGGGCAGTTCATGGGCTTGAGGTAGTAGTCCACGCCCTCGTCGAGCTGCATGGGCGGGTACATGCCGTCGGCGTACCAGTCCAGGTGCCCGGACTGCTCGAAGAGCTTCCCCTTCGTCGCGTGCGGGGTGTAGACGAACTCGTAGCCCTCCTCCTCGTGACGGCGGCGCGAGTAGTCCTCCATGACCCGGCGGACGACGCCGCCCTTGGGGTGGAAGACCGCCAGGCCGGAGCCGATCTGCTCCGGGATGGAGAACAGGTCGAGCTCGGAGCCCAGCTTGCGGTGGTCGCGCTTCTCGGCCTCGGCGAGGAAGTCGAGGTGCGCCTTCAGCTCGTCCCTGGTCGGCCACGCGGTGCCGTAGATGCGCTGGAGCATGGGGTTCTTCTCGCTGCCGCGCCAGTAGGCGGCCGCGTTGCGCATCAGCTTGAACGCCGGGATGTTGCGGGTGGTGGGCAGGTGGGGACCGCGGCAGAGATCCTTCCAGCACAGGTCGCCGGTCTTCGCGTCGAGGTTGTCGTAGATCGTCAGCTCGCCGGCGCCGACCTCGACGTCCGCGCCGTCGTCGGAGGAGGCCGAGCCCTTGAGGCCGATCAGCTCCAGCTTGTACGGCTCGTCGGCGAGCTCCTCGCGGGCCGCTTCGTCGGTGACCACGCGGCGGGAGAAACGCTGACCCCGCTTCTGGATCTCCTGCATCTTCTTCTCGACGGCCTTGAGGTCCTCGGGCGTGAACGGCTTCTCGACGTCGAAGTCGTAGTAGAAGCCGTCCTTGACCGGCGGGCCGATGCCCAGCTTGGCCTCCGGGAAGAGCTCCTGCACGGCCTGGGCCATCACGTGCGCGGTGGAGTGGCGCAGGATGTTCAGACCGTCCTCGGAGGAGATCTCGACGCCCTCGACCTCTTCGCCGTCCTGCAGCACGTACGCCAGGTCCCTGAGCTCGCCGGCCACGCGCGCGGCGACGATCGAGCGCTCGCCGGCGAAGAGGTCGGCGGCCGTGGTGCCCGTCGTCACCGTGCGCTCTTCCCGCTCGGAATCGCGTTGGATGATCACACGGACGTCTGACACCGGTCTCTCCTGACTGCTGGCGGATGCGGGCGCCGTACCGTGGGCGCGCGCAATAGGGGATCGTACCGACCCGCACCCGCCGACCGCGAAATCAGCCCCCGCCGTCCCGGCCGGGCACTACTCGCCTCCGCAGGCCTCCTCGAAGAAGTCGACGTTCTCCTGGAGGGACTTCAGCAGCCGGTCCCGCTCCTCCTCGTCCACCTGGACGGGGACGACCCCGCACGCGCCGGTGACCCTGCGGAACCCGCCCCGGCTCTCCAGCCGGCCGCGCACCCGCACCGGCAACCCCACCAGGTGGGCCTGTCCGGCGATGCGGTAGTCCTCCTCGTCGAGGGTCAGCCGGACGTGCGGGATCTCGGCGCCGGCCAGCACCCGCAGCCGTACGCTGCCCTCGCCGCGCGGCCCCGACCTGCGCATGCGGACCACCGTGCCGGTGATCCGCACCGGCACGGAGGGTTCCTCGCGCAGAAAGCGGGCCCCAGCCTCGCGCAGCACGGGCAGGTCGCCGGGCGAGAACTCGACCGGCTCGCCGCCGGGGGCGCAGTCTTCGGGGACCCCGGCCGCGGGCGCCCATTCGACGGCGATCCGAGCTCCCTGGGTCCCGCGTACGAGGGCGATCAGCGCCTCGGTCAGCTCGCGGCTGGCCCCCGCCTCCACGGCGCCGTCGAAGGCGTCCATGGCGCCGGCCGCCCGCTGGTAGTCGATGGCCTCGCGCACGGCGTACAGGGCCTGGTGCAGCCGGACGGCGAGCGGGCGGGCGGCTGCGACCGGTGCGAAGGCCGTCAGACGACGGCCGCCGTCCGCGGAGCCCACGAGGACGCCCTCCAGGGTCGCGAGGGCCGCGCGCCGGTGCCGGGCCCCGTAGTAGCCGGCACGCGCGCGCGTGGCGAGGGCGCCGGCCAGCAGCATCTGGCGGGCCGCGCCGCGCAGCTGTTCCTCGACGGCCCAGGACGCGGACCCGGCGGGCCCGGCCGGTGCGTCCCGCCACCAGCGGATCTCGTCGCTGGGCACGGCGAGCCCGAGGAGCACCTCGCGGGCGGAGGGCGTGCCGCTGCGGGCGAGCGCCAGGAGCGCCTCGCCCAGCAGGTCGTCGCTGTCGGGGAAGGCCCGGCTCTCCGGCACGAGCAGGCTCGTCCCCGCGCCGCCGGGGCCGGGCGGGGTCCAGCGGCCGTAGCGTCCCGCGGCTCCGCCGCGCCGCTGCCAGCCGTGCCTGCGCAGCAGGGCGCCGAGCACCGCCGGGTCGACCTCCGCGGTCTCGGGGTGGCGGTCCCAGAGGGTCTCGGGGTGCGGCCGCACCGGCCGCAGGCGCTCGTCCAGGGGGCGGTGGGTCACGGTCTGCCTCCCGTCCCGGCTCGCGTCATGATCTCGCACAGCGCCCGGTCGTCGAAGATGCGTGCGGTCGGTATCCGCACGGTGGTGCGGGTCCGGCCGGTGATCGGGTGGCCGGCGAGATTGACCCAGTAGCAGCAGTGCCGCAGGTCGAGGCGGTCGTGGCCGGCCCGCAGCCACTGGTCCCGCACCCGGGGAACGATCATCACGACCAGGATCTTGTGCACGGTCACGGGGGTGCGGGCGAGCTTGCGCAGGTGGTCGTTGTCGAGGGTGAAGGAGAAGGAGTGGCCGGGCGGATCGGGCCGCACCTGGTAGGTGGCCTTCAGCTGCACCTTGATGGTGACCTCGTCGTCGACGGTGTGCCCGGGAGCGCTGTGGCTGACGTGCCAGTCGATGCCGTTGTCGGGGAAGGGCTGGGAGAGCGAGCATCCCGCGGCGGCCGCGACGGCGTGCAGATAGCCCACCTGCAGTGTCTCCATGCAGGCGGTGGTGGCGAGCGTGCCGCGTTGTACGCCCGCGCGCTCGGGCAGCAGCCCGCTCCGCTCGGGCTGCGCTATCGCCATGACCAACAGCCTTCCCCGCAGAGCCGTTCCCCGTGACGGGTCGCTGAACTGCAAAGACCCGTACTCGTGTTGTGTCCTTCCGGCGTACGGCGCAAACAGCCCGGGTATCACCAAACTGGCAGAAGACGGTGCGTCAGCTGCCGTGGGTGAACGAGGGGTTGGATTGGTATGACGTACTGGTACGAGGGCCCTCTGGCCGCTTTTGACACGGAGACGACGGGTGTCGACGTGGAGACCGACCGGATCGTGTCGGCCGCCCTCGTCGTCCAGGACGCGCCGGCGGCGCGGCCGCGGGTCAGCCGATGGCTGGTGAACCCGGGCGTGCCGGTGCCCGCGGGGGCGACCGAGGTGCACGGACTGACGGACGACCATCTGCAGCGCAACGGCCGCTGGCCGGCGCCGGTGATGTTCGAGATAGCCCAGCTGCTCACCGAACAGGCGGCCGCGGGACGCCCGTTGGTGGTGATGAACGCGCCGTTCGACCTGACGCTGCTCGACCGGGAGCTGCGCAGGCACCGGGCGTCGTCGCTGGGCCACTGGCTGGACGCGACGCCGCTGCGGGTGCTGGACCCGCGGGTCCTGGACAAGCAGCTGGACCGCTACCGCAAGGGGCGTCGCACGCTCACCGACCTGTGCGCGCACTACGACGTGACTCTGGCGGAGGCGCACGACGCGGCGGCCGACGCGCTGGCCGCCCTGGAGGTCGTCCGCGCGGTGGGGCGCCGTTTCGCCGCACGTCTGGAGCGCCTGTCCCCGGCCGAGCTGCACGCCCTGCAGACGTCCTGGCACGCCGCTCAGGCGCGGGGGCTCCAGGCGTGGTTCGCGCGCAGCGGCTCGCCGGAGACGGTGGACACGTCGTGGCCCCTGCGGCCCGAGATGCCGGCAGCGGCCTAGCGGCCTGCCACGGTACGCGTGCGGCGACTCGTCCGGCCTGTGTCCGGGCACGAAAAAGCCGGTCCGCTCGACGCGGACCGGCCTTTCCCGGTGGGCGATACTGGGTTCGAACCAGTGACCTCTTCGGTGTGAACGAAGCGCTCTCCCACTGAGCTAATCGCCCGGGAACGCACCGAACAATACAGGTCCCCGCACGCTTCCTTCAAACCGCTTCCAGGTACGCGGTCAGGCCGCGCCGCCCGGCCCGCATCATCAGCCGGTGGTTCAGGCGGAACACCGGCCGCCCCGGCACGGCGAGCCGTCTCA
Organism: Streptomyces sp. SAS_272; assembly: GCF_052543235.1. Classification (NCBI taxonomy): domain Bacteria; kingdom Bacillati; phylum Actinomycetota; class Actinomycetes; order Kitasatosporales; family Streptomycetaceae; genus Streptomyces; species Streptomyces sp. SAS_272. The sequence continues at coordinate 62,170 of NZ_JBMNDR010000042.1, forward strand.
GCAGTGGCTTGTTCACCTCGACGGCCTGGTCGTAGCGGGCGAGGCTGCCGGAGCCGTCGGCCGTGACCGTCCAGCGCGCCCAGCCGTCGATGTCGCCCGACAGCGCGGTCTCCAGGATCCCGGCCGCGGGATCTCGCCGCACCTCACGCGCCGTGAAGGTCATGTCGTACGGAAGGAGGGAGCGGATGCGGACGAGACCGGTCGTGTCGTCGATCCGGTTCACCTCGCGCACCTGGGGCCACCAGCGCGGGTAGTCCTCGGCTCGCTCCAGCGCCTCGTACACGCGCGTGGGCGGCGCGTCCAGCGGCCACAGGCTGCGGAAGCGGTAATGGGTCCAGTCCATGGGCCGAGTGTGCCCGCCCGAGGGGCCGCCGCCCGTATATGAGTACGCCCTGAGTACGTGGGCTCATGTCCGCGCACGTGACGCGAGCCACACTCGCAGGCATGACGCATATTCCGCCCCCGGCCGAGGAGCTGCGGTCGCTCGACGCGGAGCTCTGGCAACTGGACGCCCGCCGGGCTCAGTTGCTGGCCCGCCGCGCCTGGCTGGTCGCCGCCCTGCAGCACGCGGCGGCGGGCCCGGTCCAGCCGACCGCCCCGGTCCTGCCGGGCCCGTCGGCGCCTCGGGGTCCGGCCGCCCGGCCCGAGGCCACCGCCCCGGGCGTGCAGAACGTCCTCCTGCTGCTCGGCGGCATCCTGCTCACCGTCGCGGCGATGGTGTTCACCCTGGTCAGCTGGGGTCATCTCGGGATCGTCGGCCGTTCCGCGGTGCTGGGCGCGGTCACCCTGGCGGTCCTGGGAGCGCCCGTGCCGCTGCTGCGGCGACGGCTGCGTTCGACCGCCGAGGCGGTCGCGGGCCTGGGTCTGGCGCTGACGTCGCTGGACGCGTACGCCCTGCACGAGGCCGCGTTCCCGGCGGCGGACGGGACGACGTACGCGGCGCTCACCTTCACCGTGCTCGCGGCGGTGTGGGCGGCGTACGGCACGGCCCTCGCCGCGTTGCCGGACTCGGCCGCGCTGCGACTGCCCGGCCCGGCTGCTCTGACGGCGGCTCAGCTCGTGCTGCCGCTGTGGGCAGTGAGCGCCGAGGGCGGGCCGCACACGATCACGGTCGCGGTGCTGCTGACGGCCGCCTTCGACGCGGCGGTCGCGCTGCGGGCGTCCGGGCGGGCCGTGCGTCTCGTCGCCGTGGTGTGCGCGGCCGGGACGGGTGGCTGGGGCGCGCTGACGGCAGGCGTGCTCTCGGTGGACGCGGCCGGCCCGGGCGCCGCGGCACGGGCAGCCGCGCTCCTCGCCCTGGCGGCGGCGATCGCGCTGGGGGTGACCCGGTTCGCCCCGGGTACCGGCCTCGCGACGGGCACGGCGACGGCCGGCGCCCTGTGCGCGGTCGTCGGCGTGGGCGGCGTCCTGCGGGTGTCGCTGCCGGTCGACTGGGCGGTGCCGGCGTATCTGGCCTGCGGTGTCGCGCTGTTGGCCGGCTCCCGGGGCCCGGAGGCGGTGCGCCGGGGCTTCGCCTGGGCCTGCGGTGTCGTGCAGGCCGGCGCGGTGCTGTGGTCGGCGCCGGCCGTCGGCGTGGCGTTGCTGGGGCCGACGGCATGGCTGGGGCACGTGTGGTCCGGCGTTCCCGCCGACGCCCGGGCCGCTGCGGCGACGGACGCCTTCTGGCCGCCGCACGCCGTCACGGTCCCCCTCGTCCTCCTCGCGGTCGCCGCGGTCACGGCGACCGCGGTCCGCGGTGACGAGTGGCGGCCTCAGGCCCTGACCGCCGCGCTGACGCTGACGTGGGCCGCCGTGCTCGTCACCCCGGCCGCCCTCCAACTCCCGTACGCCGTCGGCCTGTCGGCACAGGGACTGCTGACCGTGGCCCTGCTGGCGCCGGCGTCGCGGACGGCCACCGGGCTCGCCCTGGGCTCGTCGCTCGGTCTCGTCCTCCTCTCGCTGGCCGCCGAGCCCGCCACGCTCACCGTGCTCGGCTCGCTCACCGTGGTGTGCGCGGCAGCCGCGTGGCGTGGACGCTCGACGCCGGCGACCGCGGCCGCCGCCCTCGGCTACGCCACGGCCCTGGCCTGCGCGGCGGGCGCCGCCGCCGACTGGCGGCCGGAGCACATCGCGCTTGTGGTGCTTCTGGTCCCGGCCGCCGCGGCCCTGGTCGCGGCCCGGACCGACGACGCGGCCACCACACTCGCGGTCGAGGCGACGGGCGCCCTCGCGGGCCTCGTCGCCATCGGCCTCGCGGTGTTCGACCCGCCCCTGCTCGCCCTGGTGCTGTCGCTGTGCGCGGTGATCGCCGCGGGCACGGCCGTCCGTCCGGACCGCCGCTTCGCCGCTCATGCGGCCGCGGTGCTCTTCGTCCTGGCGTCGTGGGTGCGGCTGGCCGGCTGGCGGGTGGACACGCCGGAGGCGTACACCTTGCCGGTGACGGTCCTGGCGCTCCTCGTGGGCGTCCTGCGCCGGCGCAAGGACCCGCAGACGTCGTCCTGGACGGCGTACGGCCCCGGGCTCGCCGCCACCCTGCTGCCCAGCCTCGCCGCCACCTGGTACGACCCGGCGTGGCCCCGCCCCCTGCTGCTGGGCGCGGCAGCGCTGGCGCTCACCCTGTCAGGCGCCCGACGCCGGCTCCGGGCGCCGCTGGTGCTGGGCGGCTCGGTGCTCACCCTGGACGCCCTGCACCAACTCGCCCCGTATCTCGCCCAGGTGAGCGACGCGCTGCCCCGCTGGGTGCCTCCCGCCCTCGCCGGACTGCTGCTGCTCGCCCTCGGTGCGACGTACGAGCAGCGGCTGCGGGACGTCCGGCGGGTGCGGGAGGTGCTGGACCGTATGCGCTAGGCCCGGTGGCGAGAGTCGTCCCGGGAGCTCCCCGGGGCGGCTCCCGGGACGGGCCGGGCGTCCGTCACGGCATCTTGTCGCCGAGCAGTGCCAGGTTCTCGATGGCGGCGAGGCCGTAGAGCGCGGTGTCGTTCGTGGCGACCCAGGCGGCCTCGCTGCCCGCGACCAGGGTGGCGGGGCCGCTGAGCGGCTCCGTCTTCCACGGCGAGGACTCGGAGTAGCCGTCGGAACTGTAGAACTTCGTCCATGCCCGCTTGGCGAGCGCCGCGTCGCCGGTCTGGACGGCCGCGTAGGCGTCCAGGCGCGAGTGGCCCTGGAACAGCAGCAGGGTCCCGAAGTTGGAGCCGTAGCGTGCCGCCTGTTCCGCCTTGGTGGCGTTGAAGTAGCGGCAGTAGTCGAAGTAGGCCTCGTTGAACTTCGGCATGTCGACCAGGTGGATCAGCTCGGCGCACAGCTCGTTGAGGCCGAAGACGGCCGACAGGTGCGAGACCTCGACCTTGGGCTTGTCGGCGACGGCGAACCTGCCGGTGTCCAGGTCGTACAGGCCGCTGCCCTGGACGAACCCGTTGGGCTGGGCGGCGATGGTCTCCATGGTCGACAGCACGCGCGCCTTGGCCTTCTGCCACTTGGGGCCCTTGCGCTCCCACTCGGTCAGCCACGCCGACACCAGACCGCTCCAGTCGGTGCCGAAGCCGATGGACAGGGCGTGCCGGTCGGGCGTGTACGGCTCGGTGCGGATCTTGCGCAGCGGGTCCAGGGCGAGGAACGTCTCGTCGGAGTCGACGTTGGCGTGCATCAGGTCGCCGACGCGTTCGTCCGCCGTCAGGAAGTAGTAGTAGCGGCGGTAGGTGGTGTTGGCGATGCGCTGCTGCTTGGCGCTGTCGGCGTAGTGCTGGACGCCGTGCCGGGTGCCCAGGCCCGCCCACTTGCCGAGGTGGTAGACGTCGACCTCGCCGGTGTGCCGGGTCATCGCCTCGGCGAACCGGAAGATGTCCGCGCGGCCGCTGCGCAGGTACGCGAGCCACAGCCAGAGGTCCGGGGACAGCTCCGAGTTGTCCCAGGCGTACCCGCCGATGTCGTACCGCCACTGGTGTCGGACGGTGTCGTAGGTGTGCATGATGTCGCCGTAGTCCCAGAAGCCGTACCAGCGGCGCTGCTCCACCTGGCCCTTGTAGTAGGTGAAGAGGAAGTCGAGGTGATCCTCGATCTTCGCCTTGGCGGGTGTCGAGCGGTCCGGCTCGGAGTACAGGCCCGGGCCGAACACCTTCGCCTTGATGAGCTGCTTGGGCGGGGCCGCGAGCTGCGGCAGCACCCGGACGGCCTCGACCTGTTCGGCGAGTGCCTCCGGCGTCGGCGTCGACTCGTTGGCCCAGAAGAGGAGTTCGGAGGTGCGGGCGATGCCGTAGGGGGTGCCGAAGCCGGGCTCGTAGTCCTCGTAGGTGATGTTGAGGCCTTCGAGCTGTTCGGGGAACGTGTCCTGGCCCATCCCGTCGTGGTAGAAGCGCAGGTCCATGGGCTGTGCCTCGGGCGACCAGAGCCAGAGGGTGACCTCGGCGGCGTCGGTGTGCGCGTCGCGGATGTCGAGCTGGGCGGGGTGCTTCTCCCAGAAGTCCCTCAGGCCGAAGGAGAACCCGCCGCTCACGCCGCCGACGTACCCGAAGCCGGACGCCCGCTTGCCGCCGCCGGCGCCGATCCAGCCGTGGCCCTTCTTGGTGCGCTTGCGGAGGGTGAAGCCGTCGGCGGAGAGCTGGGAGAGGGTGTAGTCGCCCCACTCGGGGATGTACTGGAGGCGGGTGGTGACCCGCTGGTCCCAGGTGGCGGGGTCGGGGAGCTTGCGGCCCGCGTACTGGGCGGCCTGCACCGCCGCGCCGGGGTCGCGCCGCAGACCGGTGATGCCCTTGACCGCCTCGCGCAGCAGACCGGCGCCCTCGCCGCCGATGCGGACGTGCCGGTCGTAGGACTCGTCGCGCATCGGGACGGTGAAGCGGACGCCGAGGCCCCTGATGAAGTCGCCGCTCGCCTTGCCGGGCTCCTGCTTCCCGTCGTAGGTGATGGTGTGCACCATGCGGAAGGAGTCGGCGCCCGCGTAGAAGTAGAGACGGATGGAGAACGGCAGCCAGCTGCGGCTGCCCTTGCGGTGCCTGCCGTCGATGCGGACGACCGCGCGGACGGGGCCCGACTGCTCGACGGTGACCCCGTCGACGGCGCCCTCGAAGCGCTCGGTCTTGACGGTGCCCTGGTCCTCGTCCTCGATCTCGGGCTGCCGGATCAGGACCAGCCGGCCGTTCTTGGCGATCTCGGTGGAGCCTCGGGTGACCGACTTGATGAGGGTGGCGCCCGACGTGCCGATCTTCGCGGTGATGACGCCCGTCGACACGTCGATGGTGCCGCCGCGCTTGTCGACGGTGACCTTCTTGGCGGGAGCGGCCGGGGCGCCGGCGGCGAGCGTGAGCTTGCCCGACCCCGAACTCACGGCGTGCGCGGTCCACTTGAGGGAGCCGTCCGGCCAGTAGGCGATCGGCCAGGACTGTACGGGGACGTCCTTTCCGGCGGCGTCGGTCAGCGCGAAGGTCTGGTCCTCCCGGTACGCGCCCATGGGCCAGGGCACGCCGAGGGTGGATCCGGGGGCGGCGCCGAGGCCGCCGTCCTCCAGCCAGTCCAGGGTCACCGGATCCGTGTCCGCGGCCGCGGTTCTCGGCGCGGCCGCGGCGTCCTTGGCTCCCAGGGCCCAGCTGAACTGCGCGGCGGCGCCGGCGACGGCGGCCGCCTTGAGGAGGGACCTGCGGGGGATGGGGGACATGGCCTTTCCTTTCCGTGCGACAAGCAGGGTGGTCAGGGGCATGACAGAGAGAGGTACGACGCCCGGGGCGCCGACCTGGTGCGGTTGCACCGCCCTCAGCGGCGCCGGTACCGCTGCTCGACGGCGACGGCCGCCGCCGCGACGGCCCCGAGGACCGGGACCGCCAGCGGCAGGACGAACAGGGCGGACAGAGTGACGACAGCCAGCCCGCAGACGATCAGGAAGGACCCGGCGGGGTCGAGCACGGTCCGCCGCCCGGCCTCCGCGACCAGCGCCCGCCAGGCGGAGCCCGGCGTCCAGACGGCCGCCGCCCGCAGCAGGGCCACGGCGAGCCCGATCAGCGCCAGGACGCCGACCGCTCCGACGACCGGACCGCCGGGAAGACCGGCCCGCACGGCCAGGAGGTCCAACCAGACCACGGCGGCCGCCGCCCAGCCGGCGAGCCCGACGGCCCAACCGCCGCGCACGGCGGCCCGGAAGTCCGCGACGAACTCCCGCAGACCGCCGTTCTCGTGGCGTGTGCGGCGCCGCAGATGCCGTGCGCCGGCCGCGAAGGCCGCGGGAAAGGTGACGACCCCGAGACAGGCCACGGCGATCCACACCCCGGTGAGCAGACACTCGGCGAAGACCGCGAAGCGCTCGCCGAAGACCGACTCCCGGCGCGAGGAGCGCGCCTTCACCCGTGTCTGCGCCATGGTGACCGCCTCAGCCCTTCAGTCCGGAGGTCGCCATTCCGTCGATGAGATAGCGCTGGAAGGCCATGAAGAAGGCGATGACCGGCACCAGCGCCACCAGCGACATCGCGATCATGCTGCCGTAGTTGGAGATGCCCTCCTGGTCGCGGAACATCATCAGGCCCAGCGACACGGTGTACTTGGAGGGTGTGTTGAGGTAGATCAACGGTCCCATGAAGTCGTTCCACGCGTTGATGAAGGTGAAGATGGCGCTGGTGATGAGCGCGGGGCGGCTCAGCGGCAGCACGATGGACCAGTAGGTCCTCAGATGCCCGCAGCCGTCGAGCTTGGCGGCCTCGTCCAGCTCCCGCGGAAGCCCGCGCATGAACTGCACCATCAGGAAGACGAAGAACGCCTCCGTGGCCAGGAACTTGCCCGCGACGAGCGGCACGAGGGTGTCGATGTAGCCGAGGTTGCGGAACAGCACGTACTGCGGGATGAGCAGCACGTGGTAGGGCAGCAACAGGGTGCCGATCATCAGCGTGAACAGCACGTTCCGGCCGGCGAACCTGATCTTGGCGAAGGCGTACGCCGTCAGCGAGCTGGACAGCACCACGCCGACCACGGCCAGGACCGCGTACAGCAGCGAATTGGTGAAGAAGCTGCCGATGGAGATGCCGGAGATGCCGTCGGCGAGCCCGGAGAAGTTGGCCCAGACCGGCTTGGTCGGCAGCAGGTCGAGGCTGGCGATGATGTCCTTGCTCGGCTTGAACGAGGCGCCGAGCACCCAGACCACCGGGTAGAGGACGACCGCGAGCACCAGCAGGGCGCCCACGTGCCAGGCGAGGGATCCGGTGCGCCGCCGCTCGCTCGCGGTGCGCGCGACAGGACTGGTGACGCTGCTCACTTGGCGGCCTCCTCGTAGTGCACCCACTTCTTCTGCGACCAGAACAGGACCGCCGTGACGAGCGCCACCGCCACCACCAGGGTCCACGCCATCGCGGAGGCGAAGCCCATCTGGGCCTCCTTGAACCCCTTCTGATACAGGTAACAGGTGTAGACGAGGGTCGCGTCGGCCGGTCCGCACCGGGTGTCGGAGACCACGTACGCCGAGCCGAACACCTGGAACGCGTGGATGGACTCCAGCAGCACGTTGAAGAACAGCACCGGGGAAATCATCGGCAGCGTGATGTTCCAGAACCGCCGCAGGGGGCCGGCGCCGTCCATCTCCGCGGCCTCGTAGAGCTCCTGCGGCACCTGCTTGAGCCCCGCGAGGAAGATGACCATCGGCGCGCCGAACTGCCAGATGCTCAGCGCCACCAGGGAGTAGAGGACATAGTCCGGGTTGCCGATCCAGCCGCCGACGTCGACCCCGAAGATCTTCTGCGTACGGTCCACCACGGCGTCGTCGGAGAACAGCGCCCGCCACACGAAGCCCACGGAGACGCTGGCCCCGATGAGCGAGGGCATGTAGAACGCGGCCCGGTACAGGGCCTGTCCCCGCCGCTTCTGCGCGAGCAGCAGCGCCACCCCGAGCGCGAGGAGAAGCTTCAGCGGTGTCGCCACGACGACGTACTTGAGCGTGACCTCGACCGACTTCTGCCAGCGCGGGTCCTGGAACATCGTCGTGAAGTTGTCCAGGCCCACCCACTTCGGCGGCGTGAACAGGTTGTAGCTGGTGAACGCGTAATAGAGCGACGCGATCATCGGCCCCGCCGTGAGCAGCAGGAACCCCGCGATCCACGGCGACATGAAGAGATAGCCGGCGAGGTTCTCGCGGCGCCGCCCGCGCCGCCCGGCGGCAGGAGCGGCGGACCGCTTCTTCGCCGGGCGCACGGGCGCTTCCTTGACGAGCGTCATGGTGGTACGTCCCCTCAGCCCGCGAACGCGGCCTTGGCCTCGCTGAACAGCGCCTTCGCCGCGTCGGCCGGCTTGGTCTTGCCCTGGGCGACCTCGCCGCCGATCCGCAGGAAGGCCGCCTCGACGACGTCCGCGCCGGACGGGTGCGGGGTGATCTTGCCGAGGACGCCCGCCTTGGCGACCTCGTCCTCGTAGGCCGCGACGCCCTTGTTGTTGGGGTCGGTCGGCTTGAAGGCGTCGTACTGCTCGGTGGTGGCGAGGATGCCGCGGTCGTAGCCCATGATCTTGCCGACCTCGGGGTCGTGGACCATGAAGTCGATGAACTGGGCGACCTCCTTGGGGTGCTTGGTCCCGGAGAAGGCGCTCAGCATCAGCGAACCGAGGTACTGACCGGTGTTCTTGCCGTCCGTGGTGGGGATCGGCGCGAGCCCGTAGTCGGAATCGCCCTCGCCCTGGTAGCGGATGGAGAAGTTGTCCCAGGTGAACTCGGAGGCGGCGAGGCCCGCCGAGAGACCCGACTTCGGCTTGGCCTGCTCGATCTTCTTGGGATCGGCGACGAGACCGGACTTCACGCGCTTGTAGCCGTCCTCCCACCACTGGGTCAGGTCGGCCTCGGTGAACCCGAGAGCGCTGTCGGTGAAGAAGGCCTTGCCGTTCTGCCGCAGGTACAGGTCGTAGAGGTACATGATGGCGAAGTAGCCGGTGTCACCGGCGATCTTCGACTTGTCCTGGATCGTCTGCAGCGCGGCGAAGTACTCGTTCCAGGTCCAGCCGAACTTCGCCTCGACGCCCGCCTTCTTGAAAGCCTTCTGGTCGATCACGAGCGCCATGGTGTTGGCCCCGACGGGTATGCCGATCTGCTTGCCGTCGACCTGACCGTTCGCCAGAACGCCGTTGCGGAAGTTCTTGAGGTTCAGGTTCCCCGCGTCCGCCTGCGCCTTGAGGTCCATCAGAACGCCGCGCTTGTCGTACTTACGCAGGAATCCAACCGCATTCTGAAAAACGTCGGGCGGATTCCCGCCGGAAGCCTGGGTCTGGAACTTCTCCCAGAACGCCTCGTAGTCGGTGAATTCGGGCTTGATCTTGATCTTCGGGTACTTCTTCTCGAAGAGCGCGATCGACTTCTTGATGGCGATGGTGCGCGGCTCGCCACCCCACCAGGCGTAACGGATCGTCACCGTCCCGTCCGCCGAGGTCCCGCTGTCTCCCCCGCACCCCGTCGTCGCGGCCAGCCCGAGCGTGGCCGCCGTGGCTCCGGCCGCCTTCAGGATCGTTCGCCTCTCAACATTCCTGCTGGTTCCCACAGTCGGGCCCCTCCCCGCAGCGTCATCGCTTGCATGAATCGTTTCAAGAAAGCGCTTGCTGGCACAAGGTACGAGGGGGTTGAGGGAGCGTCAATGATTCGGACAGGAATTTCTTGTGAGCGGGCAAAGGGGCCGGGTGCGGGCAGGGCCGTGACTGTCGGACCCTCAGGCCGTGAACTCCCTGGTCAGGACGGCCGGTTCGGGGTACCGGACGGCAGGCGCGAGCGGTGTACGGCTGCACGGGCCGCCGAAATCCGGCTGCACCAGCGGGACATGGGAGACGTGCGGGACGCAGGACGCAGCCCGGCAGGGAAGTTGAAGGACGGGACGGAGTTCCCGAGGGGAGGTTTGCGGCGCGGGTCGAGAAGGGGAGTCTGGGGGGCGGGGGTGAGGGCGCGCGGCGGGGCAACGGCCAGGGTGCGGGCTGCAGGGTGGGCCGAGAGGAGCCAGGCCGGGGCGCAGGCCAGGCGAGGCGACGCGAGGCGATCGAGCCCGGACACTGCCGCCGAGGGGAGCCGCCGGGGTTGCAGCAACGAGCCTGTGCATGGTGCGCGGGGCCTGCCGGCCCGGCACGTCGGGCGAGGCCGTGAGGTCTTCGAAGGGGGAAGGGCACGGAACACGTCGGCGAGCGGCTGCCGGATTCCGTCGCTGACAGGTCGGCGACATCGGGCGCCGGGCACCGCGGACGGGCGTCCCGCGCCAGGCACGGACGGACGGCATTCGAGCGCGGTCCGACGGCTCACCAGCGCAGACGGACGGTATTCGGACGCGGAGCCGTGGACTCGCCCAGATGCGGGGCTGACGTATGCGGACGCGGTGTCGACGGCTCACCAGACGCGGGGCCGACGCCTCTGCGGTCAGGGCGACCGGCCTTCGGGCACCGGGTCGACGGGGCCCTCCGCGCCAGGCGGACGGCATCCGAGCGCGGGCCGACCGCCCCCAGCGCGAGGCGACCGACGTTCGGGCGCCAGGTCGGCGGGGCGGCCCTCCGCGCCAGGCAGACGGCATCCGAGCGCGGGCCGACCGCCCCCAGCGCGAGGCGACCGACGTTCGGGCGCCAGGTCGGCGGGGCGGCCCTCCGCGCCAGGCAGACGGCATC
>NZ_JBMNDR010000042.1:72832-74496 GCF_052543235.1 Streptomyces sp. SAS_272
CGAGCGCGGGCCGACCGCCCCCAGCGCGAGGCGACCGACGTTCGGGCGCCAGGTCGGCGGGGCGGCCCTCCGCGCCAGGCGACCGACGTTCGGGCACCGGGTCGGCAGGCTGGACGGGTGCGGGACCGGCGGGGCTCTGCGGCACTGGGCGGACAGCTCGGGCGGGGCGGGACGGCGGTGCTCGGGTGGGCCCGTCGAGGGCGCACGGACGGTGCGCGGATCGCGTGGAAAACGACTTCGGCCCGTCTGCGGGATTCGCAGACGGGCCGACGTTCCGGTGGGCGATACTGGGTTCGAACCAGTGACCTCTTCGGTGTGAACGAAGCGCTCTCCCACTGAGCTAATCGCCCGGACGCAGGGAGAACATTACCCCATGTCAGGGGGTGGCCGTGACCAGGCACAACCGGTGGTTCAGCGGGGCCGGCGCGGGCCGTCGACCGGTGATCCCACGGCCTTCTCCGCCCGAGAACCGCCGACGGTCACTGATCCTTGATCTTCCAGGGCATCGTCAGACCGAACTTCCACAGGTAGAAGCCCACCAGTGCGCCGATGATCACCAGGCCGACCGACGTCAGGATGATGTTGCGGCGCCTGACCCTCGGATCGAGAGCGCGCTGTGCCGCCTCGGTGACCTTGCGCTTCGTCCAGCGGAGTACCAGCTGGGCCCAGACGAACTCGGTCGCCCAGATCGCCATGCCGCCGAAGATCACGACCCAGCCCGGTCCGGGCAGCGGGAGCATGACGATGCCGGCGCCGACCACCGCGAGGCCGAGCACGAAGACTCCGACCTGCCAGCTCAGGTGCAGCATCCGGCGCGCTTTGACGAATTCCGGCGCCCGGGAGCCGAGGCCCTGCCCGCGCTGGTCGTCCGCCGTGCCCTCCGGCACCGAGTCGTCCGCGGCCACGAAAGCCTCACCCGGCTCGTCACTCCCCGTGTTCATACAGCCAGACCCTACCCGAGAGATTCCAGTCACCGGAATGGTGGTACTTCGCGAACGCGCTGTCGGCCGGATGAGTTACGTAAAGGCACGCAAAACACGCAGAGGGGTTTACAACGGCACCGTAGGTGGCATGTCGATTTCGCCGACGTGCGAATCCCCGAGCGCACACTGAGCGAAAGGCCCTGGCGCTTATGAACACCACGGTCAGCTGCGAGCTGCACCTGCGCCTCGTTGTGTCGAGCGAGTCCTCCCTGCCTGTCCCCGCAGGCCTGCGGTACGACACGGCCGACCCCTACGCCGTGCACGCCACCTTCCACACCGGAGCCGAGGAAACCGTCGAGTGGGTGTTCGCCCGCGACCTCCTCGCCGAGGGCCTGCACCGGCCCACGGGCACCGGCGACGTCCGTGTCTGGCCGTCGCGCAGCCACGGTCAGGGCGTCGTCTGCATCGCTCTGAGCTCTCCTGAGGGCGAGGCCCTGCTCGAGGCCCCAGCGCGGGCCCTGGAGTCCTTCCTGAAGCGAACGGACGCGGCCGTGCCCCCGGGCACGGAACACCGGCATTTCGATCTCGACCAAGAGCTCTCGCACATCCTGGCGGAGAGCTAGGGCGAAGGGCTCACACCGAGCCGCCCGGCGCCGTCCACTCGGGGAGACGGCTCGGGCCAGACCATCGCACAGAGCATGCGCCGACGCCGCTCCACGGGCACCCGTGGAGCGGCGTCGG
>NZ_JBMNDR010000043.1:0-2972 GCF_052543235.1 Streptomyces sp. SAS_272
CCTCGACGCCTTCGGCGGCGACGAGGAAGACGACGTCTTCACGCGCGCGAGACCGACGTACGCGCCGCCACGCCCCCGGGAGCGCGCCCCGCACGCGCACCCGAGCGGGCCCGCGAGGTCGGGCGGCACGGGGGCTCAGCCGATCCTGTGGTGGTGCAGCAGCATCAACGCCGCCGCCATGTTGGCGGCCGGGACCTCCCCACGGGCGACCAGGTCGGGAACGGCCTTCAGCGGAACCCACTCGCGGCGGTCCGACTCGAAGTCGTCCACCGGGTGCCCCACGTACTCCCCGCGGTCCGACCAGTAGATGTGGTGGACGGCGTCGGTGAGCCCGTTGGACGGCTCCACGCTCATCAGATGGCGCAGCGGCCCCGGCCGCCAGCCGGTCTCCTCCTCGAGTTCCCTGGCGGCGGCGCGGGCGACGTCCTCGCCGTCCTCGACCACGCCCGCCGCGAGCTCCCAGCCCCAGCTGTCGGTGATGAAACGGTGGCGCCACAGCAGGAGCACCTCGTTCGCCGGGTTCACGACCGTGGCCACCGCGACCGGCCTCAGCCGTATGAGGAAGTGGTCGAGGTGCCGGCCGTCGGGCAGCTCCACATCTGCCAGATTGACGCTGAACCAGCGGTTTTCATACACAGTTTGCTCGTTCTGTTTCGTCCACTGCACGGTTCTGCCACCTTCCGTCGACTAAGTGGCAATATCGCAGCAGGAACCATGCAGCGACGGTGGCGGCCCGTCCCGTCTACAGCGGTACGCGCAGCGCCCCGTCGATGAGTTCGGCGGCCTCGGCGGTGCCCGCGCAGCCGCTGCGCACCAGGTGTTCGCGCACCGCCCGGAGTCTGTCGCGCAGCCGCTGCGACTCCATCCCCCGGGCCTGTTCGGCCATCTCCATCGCGGTGACCACCGCCTTGTCGGCGTTGCCCTGCCGCAGCTCGATCGTGCTGAGCATGGCCAGCCGGTGCACCCGGCCCCGGTCGTGCGCCGGGGTGCCGACGGCGGCCGCCGCGTGCTCCGCGGCCGCGGCCAGGTCGCCGAGGCTGAGCAGCGCCTCCGCCACCTGGACGTTGACCAGGCCCGGCTGGACATAGCCCGTCTCGTCCGGCTCGCGTCCGCGCAGGATGCGGTCGGCGGCCGTCTCGGCACGCCGGATGCACGACAGGGCGCTCGTGCCGTCGCCGAGGTGCGCGTACGCCTTGGCCTGCATCGCGTACAGATCCGAGGCGAGAGCCGGCGTGATGTGCTTGCCCGCCGCCCGCAGCGCGGCCTCCGCGAAGGCCACCGCCTGCCGGTACTCCCGCATGAACAGCGACTGGTTGACGAGAAGGGCGATGACGTAGGCCCCGAGTCCTCGGTCCCCGCTGGCCTTCGCCAGTCTGAGCGCCTGATGGAAGTAGCGCTGGGCCAGCCCGTGCGCGTCCGAGTCGTACGCGCAGATCCCGGCGACGGCCACCAACCCCCCGGTCGCACGGTGCAGTTGACGGCCCGTCTCGTCGGTGTAGCTGCCGCGCAGCAGCGGCGCGGCCTCGGCGTTCAGGAAGCCGACGATACGGCTGCGGGTCGCGATGCCGCCGGCCTTGCGGTACAGCTGCTCGTAGTGGGTGCGGGCGGCCCGCAGCATCTCCAGATCGGCGGAGGTGACGCGATGCCGGCCGCCGCGTGAGACGTCCACGTCCTCCGGCGGGTTCTCCCACTCCCAGACCGGCATCACGGCAGGCGTGCCGGTGACGGCGGGCGCGCCGAGGATGTGCGGACGCTGCTGCTCGTCGGAGCGCCACAGCGCGGTGGCCCGCTCGACGAACCCGGAGAGCGAGGTGCCGTGCGGGGCGGACGACTCGCCGGGGACGCCGAGCCCGATGTCGTCGAGGGTGACCGGACGGTGCAGCCGGCCCGCGAGCACCTCGCAGATCAGGTCCGGCACCTGGCCCCTCGGCCGCTGACCCTTCAACCACCGGGCCACCGCGGTGTGCTCATAGCGCAGGGCCAGTCCGCGGGCTCGGCCCGCCTGGTTGACGTGGGCGGCGAGGCCCGCGTGCGAGATGCCCGCCTCGTCCAGGATCGCGTCGAGCAGAGTGTTGGGCTGCATGGGTGGCCCCCCGGTACCTCGGTGCCGTCAGCCTAGTGGTCCGGCCTTCACACGGGGTGCGAAGGGAATGCGTGCAATCACCGGGTGTGCGCACTGTCGCCGAGTGTTTCCGGTCGGTTTGACTGGAATGCCTCGCAAGAGGTTCGCCGGGCCGTCGGCTCCCCCTCGAAAAGCGACGGCCCGGCGATTCGGGTCACACGGCCGACGGCGCGGTCCCCCGCTCCCCGCGAAGGGGAGGAGGGACCGCGCCGTCGGTGTGGTCCGCCGTGGTCAGCCGCGCAGGACGGCTCCGGTGCGCTCACCGGCCAGGGCCACCGCCGCGTCCCTCGCCGCCGACGCCTCGTCGACCGTCAGCGTCCGGTCGCCGGCGCGGAAGCGGAGCGCGTAGGCGAGCGACTTGCGCCCGTCGCCCAGCTGCTCCGCGTTCTCGTACACGTCGAACAGCCGGATCCCCTCCAGCAGTTCGCCCGCCCCCTCGCGCAGCGCGGCCTCGACCTCGGCGTGCGGGACGAACCCGTCGACGACGAGGGCGACGTCCTGTGTGGCGACGGGGAAGGTGGAGATGCCCGGCGCCTGCGGGGTGTCGTCGCCGACCGCCTCGAGGACGTCGAGGTCCAGCTCCATCGCGCAGGTGCGGGCGGGCAGGCTCAGCGCCTTCAGCACCCGGGGGTGCAGCTCGCCCGCGTGACCGACGACCTGCTCCGCGCCGTCCACGACCGCCACGAACTCGGCGCACCGGCCGGGATGCCACGGCCCGTACTGGCCCTTGCGGACGATCAGTTCGACTCCGGCTTCCCGGGCGACCGTGCGCGCGGCCTCGACCGCGTCGGCCCAGTCCGCCGGACGGCCCTTGCCCCACCAGCCGGCCTGCTCGTGGGCGCCCGCGAGG
>NZ_JBMNDR010000043.1:2982-74340 GCF_052543235.1 Streptomyces sp. SAS_272
CCCCCCCCCCCAAGGACGACGGCGACATGGCGCGGCTGCTCGGGCAGCACGGCGTCCAGGGACGCCAGCTCCTCGTCGGTGGGACGGCGGCCGACGGGCAGGTGCCCGGCGACGCCCTTCTCCTCGCGCGGGAGGAAGACCAGACCCGTCTCGAAGAGGGCCAGGTCGTGCGAGCCCCGGCCGTCGTTGCGCCGCAGGGCGGCCAGCAGCCCCGGCAGCAGCGACGTGCGGAGCGCGGGCTCCTCGTCGTTGAGCGGGTTGGTGAGCCGCACGACCCGGCGGGCCGGGTCGTCGGCGTCGAGGCCGAGCTGGTCGAAGACCTGCTCGCCCACGAACGGGTAGTTCGGCGCCTCGACGTAGCCGGCGCCGGCCAGCGCCCGTCCGACGCGACGGTGCAGCCGCTGCCGGTGGGTGAGACCGCGGCCCGACGGCGGCTTGGGCAGCGTGGACGGCAGGTTCTCGTAGCCCTCCAGCCGGATGACCTCCTCCGCCAGGTCGTTGGCCTCGGCGAGGTCGGGCCGCCAGGACGGGACGGTGACGATCAGCTCGTCCTGCCCGTAGACGTCGCAGCCGATCTCCTGCAGCCGGCGGACGACGATCTCACGGCCGTACACCACGCCCGCGACCTTGTCCGGGTGGTCGGCCGGAACGCTGATCGTGTGCGGCGCGGACGGGGCGATGATCTCCGTGACGCCCGCGTCGGCGGTGCCGCCCGCGAGCAGCACCAGCAGGTCCACCGTGCGCTGCGCGGCGGCAGCGGCGGCCAGCGGGTCGACGCCTCGCTCGAAGCGCCGGGACGCCTCCGAGGACAGCTTGTGCCGACGCGCCGCACGCGCGATCGACACGGCGTTGAAGTGGGCGGCCTCGATGACCACGTCGGTCGTGGAGGCGCCCCCGTTCTCCGCGGCGTCGTGATCGGCGATCTCGGTGTCGGCGCCGCCCATGACGCCCGCCAGGCCGATGGGGCCCCGGTCGTCGGTGATGACCAGGTCCTCGGCGTGCAGCTTGCGGGTCACTCCGTCGAGGGTGACGATTCTCTCGCCCTCCCCGGCGCGGCGCACCCCGATCGTGCCCTGGACCAGCGAGCGGTCGTAGGCGTGCAGCGGCTGGCCGAGCTCCATCATCACGTAGTTGGTGACGTCGACGGCGAGCGAGATCGGGCGCATGCCGACCTTCTGCAGCCGGCGCTTCAGCCAGATCGGGGAGCGCGCCTCGGGGCTCAGACCGGTGACGGTGCGGGCGGTGAAGCGGTCGCAGCCCATCGGGTCGGAGACCTGCACCGGGTAGCCGAACGCGTTCGGGGCCGGCACGTCGATCAGGGCGGGGTCGCGCAGCGGCAGACCGTAGGCGATCGCCGCCTCGCGCGCGACGCCGCGGATGGACAGGCAGTCGCCGCGGTTGGCGGTGACGGCGATGTCCAGCACCTCGTCGACCAGTTCGAGGAGCTCGATGGCGTCCTTGCCGACCTCGGTCTCCGGCGGCAGCACGATGATGCCGTGGCTGCCGTCGTCGCCCATGCCCAGCTCGTCGCCGGAGCAGATCATGCCGTGGGAGGTCTTGCCGTACGTCTTGCGCGCGGCGATCGCGAAGCCGCCGGGCAGGACGGCGCCCGGGAGGACCACGACGACCTTGTCGCCGACGGCGAAGTTGCGGGCGCCGCAGACGATCTCCTGCGGCTCGCCCGTGCCGTTGGCGGTGCCGACGTCGACGGTGCAGAAGCGGATCGGCTTCTTGAAGCCCTCGAGCTCCTCGACGGTGAGCACCTGGCCCACGACGAGGGGACCCTTGAGGTCGGCTCCGAGAGGCTCGACGGTCTCTACCTCGAGGCCCGCCGACACGAGCTTGGCCTGCACGTCACGGCCGGTCTCGGTGGCCGGCAGGTCGACGTACTCCCGCAGCCAGGAAAGCGGGACCCGCATCAGATCTCCATCCCGAACGGCCGGGTGAACCGGACGTCACCCTCGACCATGTCTCGCATGTCTTCGACGTTGTGGCGGAACATCAGCATCCGCTCGATGCCGAACCCGAACGCGAACCCGCTGTACTTCTCCGGGTCGACGCCGCAGGCGGCCAGCACCTTGGGGTTGACCATGCCGCAGCCGCCCAGCTCGATCCAGCCCTCGCTGGAGCAGGTGCGGCAGGGCCGGTCGGGGTTGCCGACGGACTCGCCGCGGCAGACGTAGCAGACCATGTCCATCTCGGCGGACGGCTCGGTGAAGGGGAAGAAGTTCGGCCGCAGCCGGGTCTTCATGCCCTCGCCGAACAGCGACTGGACCATGTGGTCCAGGGTGCCCTTGAGGTCGGCCATGGTGAGGCCCTCGTCGACGGCGAGCAGCTCCACCTGGTGGAAGACCGGGGTGTGGGTGGCGTCCAGCTCGTCGGTGCGGTACACGCGGCCGGGGCAGATCACGTACACCGGCAGCTCGCGCGACAGCAGTGAGCGGATCTGCACGGGCGAGGTGTGGGTGCGCAGCACGACGCCGGACTCGGTGCCGCCGTCGGGGCCCTGCACGAAGAAGGTGTCGGCCTCGCCGCGGGCCGGGTGGTCCGGCCCGATGTTGAGGGCGTCGAAGTTGAACCACTCGGCCTCGACCTGCGGGCCCTCGGCGACCTCGTAGCCCATGGCGACGAAGACGTCCTCGATGCGCTCCGACAGCGTGGTGAGCGGGTGGCGGGCGCCGGCCGGCACGCGGTCGTAGGGCAGTGTGACGTCCACCGCCTCCTCGACCAGGACACGCTGGTCACGCTCGGCCTCCAGCTCCTCCTGACGCGTGGCGAGAGCCTTGTTCACGGCGCCCCTGGCCTGGCCGACCAGCTTGCCGGCGGCGGCCTTGGCGTGCGGCGGCAGCGCGCCGATCTCGCGGTTGGCCAGGGCCAGCGGGGAGGCGCCGCCGGTGTGGGCGACCTTGGCCTCCTGGAGCGCGTCGAGGGAGTCCGCGGCGGCGAAGGCGGCGAGCGCCTCGTCCCGCATGCGCTCGATCTCTTCCGGTTTCAAGGCCTCGACCTCTACCGGGTCGTACGACTTATTCGGTGCCGACATCTCTTCCCGTGTCTTCCGATTGGCTGGCTGAAGGTCCCCGTCACCGACTCATGCAGAGGTCAGAGGGCCGTCCCTGGGACACAAAGGTGCCAATGGCCGAGTCTAACGGGGTGGCGGTGTGCGAACGCGCCCGTGGGCCGCCCGGCCGTTCTCAGGTGAGGTACGCCGGGGTGCTCACGGGCAACGTAAATCGGAACTCCGCGCCGCCGCCCGCGGCGCGGCCGACCGTGATGACGCCGCCGTGGGCTTCGACGATGCCCTTGACGATGTACAGCCCGAGACCCGTGCCGCCGCGCTTGCTGCCCCGCCAGAAGCGGGTGAACACGCGGTTCATGGAGTCCTCCGGGATGCCTGCGCCCTCGTCGCTCACGGTGACCGAGGTACCGGTCTCCTCCCCCTCACGGGGCGAGGCGGCGGGCGTGACGTCAATGGTGACGGTTCCCTCGCCGTGGCGCACGGCATTTTCGATGAGGTTGCTCAGGACCTGGTCGACCTTGTCGGGGTCGGCCCACAGGGCGGGCAGCGGCTGTTCGAGGCGCAGCAGGAACCGGTCGGCGGGCTGTCCGGCGGCCACGTAGGCCTGGATGTGGCGTCCCACGGCGGCGCCCATGTCGACGGGCTGGCGGCGTACCTCCAGCCGCCCCGAGTCGATGCGCGAGATGTCGAGCAGTTCGGCGATGAGACGGGTGACCCGGTCGGCGTCGGCGTCGACGGTCTCCAGCATGAGCCGCTTCTGGTCGTCGGTGAACCGCGACCACTTGGCGAGCAGGGTGGCGGTGAAGCCCTTGACCGAGGTCAGGGGTGAACGCAGCTCGTGGGCGACGGTGGCGATCAGCTCGGCGTGGCTGCGTTCGGTGCGGCGGCGGGCCTCGGTGTCGCGGATCGAGACGACGACCCGGCGGACGGGTCCGGTGGGTTCGGTGCGGACGTAGCGCACCGAGACGAGCACCTCGCGCCCGCCCGGCAGGAGCAGGTTGCGCTCGGGCTGGCCGACGCGGATGGCGAGGCCGCCGTAGGGGTCGGTGAGCTGCCACCAGCGGCGGCCTTCGAGGTCCTCCAGCGGCAGGGCCTTGTCGAGGCGCTGTCCGAGGGCGTCCGCGGCGGCGACGGCGGTGATCCGCTGGGCGGCGGCGTTGAAGCAGACGACGTGCCCGTGCTCGTCGGCGACGACTAGCCCGTCGGGCAGGTCGTCGGGGTCTATGCCGAGTTCGGCCAGGTCACCGGCGGATCGAGCCGCTCCCGGTGCGCTGTTCGTGCCGACACTCATCCCCGTACCCCACCTCCCAGACGAGGAGCTCCGAGCACGTCACCCTACTAGCTGGCGGTGACGGAGCGGCACCCTCCGGAGG
This sequence comes from Streptomyces sp. SAS_272, assembly GCF_052543235.1. NCBI lineage: Bacteria > Bacillati > Actinomycetota > Actinomycetes > Kitasatosporales > Streptomycetaceae > Streptomyces > Streptomyces sp. SAS_272. The sequence goes on from NZ_JBMNDR010000043.1 coordinate 7,372, forward strand.
CGCGCTGTGCACGCGCCGATGCGTAGAGACATACGGCGGCCGCGGTCGCGAGGTTCAGGCTCTCGGCCTTTCCGTGGATCGGAACCCGCACGACGGCGTCCGCGAGGGCCCGCGTCTCCTCCGGCAGCCCCCATGCCTCGTTGCCGAAGACCCAGGCGGTGGGCCCGCCCATGGTCCGCCGGTCGAGCTCGTCGTCGAGGTCGTGGTCGCCCGCTCCGTCGGCGGCGAGGACCCGCACCCCGGCCGACTTCAGTCCGGCCACGGCCTGCTCGACGGGGACGCCGACGGCGACGGGCAGATGGAAGAGGGAGCCGACGGAGGCCCGGACGGCCTTGGGGTTGTAGAGGTCCACGGAGGCGTCGGTCAGCACGACGGCGTCGGCGCCCGCGGCGTCCGCGCAGCGCAGCACGGTGCCGGCGTTGCCGGGGTCGCGCACATGGGCCAGGACGGCGACGAGCTTCGGCCGGGCGGCGAGGACGTCCTCGAAGGGCGTGTCCACGAACCGGCAGATCCCGACGAGACCCTGCGGGGTGACGGTGGTGGAGACGTCCTCGATGACCTGCTCGGCGGCCAGGTGCACCCGGGCGCCGACGGCGCGGGCCTCGGCGATGATGTCGGCGTAGCGTTCGGCGGCCTCGACGGTGGCGAACAGTTCGGTGAGGGTGTCGCCGCCGTGGGCCGCGGCCTCCCGCACGGCCTGCGGCCCCTCCGCGAGGAAGAGCCGCTCCTTGCCCCGGAAGTTCCGCTTGGCGAGCCGCCGCGCCGCGGAGACGCGCGGGGAGCGGGGGGAGATCAGCTCGGGGCTGGCGGAGGACATGTACTCGTTCACCTTCGGTAAGGGGCTTTCAGGGGCGCGGGAGGCATCGACGTGCGGCCCCGCCGCGTGGGCGCGATCAGCCCACCACGGTCCGCCCACGTCCGCACCCGAACGACGGCCGTGACGTGAGCAGCAAAGGACCCGCAGGTCAGGAAAACCTGCGGGTCCAGTCACGTCGACTCAAAGCCGGCGCAGCGTCACGCGGCCTTGGGCGCGTTCACGTCCGCGGGGAGGGCCTTCTGCGCGACCTCGACCAGCGCGGCGAACGCGGTGGCGTCGTTCACGGCCAGCTCGGCCAGGATCTTGCGGTCGACCTCGATGTTCGCGGCCTTCAGACCCTGGATGAGGCGGTTGTACGTCATGCCGTTCTGGCGGGCCGCAGCGTTGATGCGCTGGATCCACAGCTGACGGAAGTCGCCCTTGCGCTTCTTGCGGTCGTTGTAGTTGTAGACCAGCGAGTGGGTGACCTGCTCCTTGGCCTTGCGGTACAGGCGCGAACGCTGACCGCGGTAGCCGGAGGCCGCCTCGAGGATCGCCCGGCGCTTCTTGTGGGCGTTGACTGCCCGCTTGACGCGTGCCACTTGTTAACTCCTTGTAGCGGGGCCGCGGTTGGACTCACACGACCCGGAAACGATTGGGTCCCGGTCAGGGATCAGGCGCGATGGTTGCGCCTGACGTCACTTGCCGAGAAGCTTCTTGATCTTCGCGGCGTCGCCCGGGGCCATCTCGGCGTTGCCGGTGAGGCGACGCGTCACGCGGGACGACTTGTGCTCGAGCAGGTGGCGCTTGCCGGCGCGCTCACGGAGCACCTTGCCGGAGCCGGTGATCTTGAAGCGCTTACTGGCACCGCTGTGCGACTTGTTCTTCGGCATAGCGCCGTTCTCTCCTCGTCGGTGGCGTTCCGGTGCCCGGTCGGGAAACCGGGCACGGTGGAACGCGCTTGTATCGGATACGCCCTCGGGACTCGCGCCCCGTGGATCACGCCTCGGCGGAAGCCTCGGCAGGGGCCTCGACGTCTGCTTCGACGTCTGCCTCGGCGTTCACGGCGTCGGCGTCCGCGGCGTTCTGCGAACGGCCCGGGTTGGCCTTCGCCTCGGCCTTGCGGGCCTCCTGCGCCTGACGGGCCTCGGCCATGGCCTCGGTCTTCTTCTTGTGCGGACCGAGGACCATGATCATGTTGCGGCCGTCCTGCTTCGGGTTCGACTCGATGAACCCGAGGTCCTGGACGTCCTCCGCGAGACGCTGCAGCAGTCGGTAGCCCAGCTCGGGGCGGGACTGCTCGCGGCCGCGGAACATGATCGTGATCTTGACCTTGTCGCCCTGCTTGAGGAACCGGACGACGTGACCCTTTTTGGTGTCGTAGTCGTGCGGGTCGATCTTCGGCCGGAGCTTCATTTCCTTGATGACCGTGTGCGCCTGGTTCTTGCGCGCCTCACGGGCCTTCATGGCCGACTCGTACTTGAACTTCCCGTAGTCCATGAGCTTGCAGACCGGCGGGCGTGCGCTCGCGGCCACCTCGACCAGGTCGAGGTCGTACTCCTGCGCAAGCTCCAGTGCCTTGGCAAGCGGCACGATGCCGACCTGCTCGCCACTGGGACCGACAAGTCGCACTTCGGGAACGCGAATCCGGTCGTTGATGCGGGGCTCGGTGCTGATGGATCCTCCTCGGTAGCACCACACGGCAGTCTGGCGGACAGCCACGTAACGTCTGTGTTCGATATGTTTTCAACCACGTCGACGCACAAAAAATGCCCCGAACGATCACATGCGGGGCTCCAAGCACTACCGGAGCACCGCCGCGAGGATCGCGGGGCGCACTACCGGGCGATTCCATCGTCCGTACGGAACGATGGCGACCGCCTGACCGGGGTGACCCGCCGTCCTCGGGGGACGATCGGGTGGGAGTTCGGAGCCTCCACTTGTGGGCCGGGTCCGCCTGCTGGATGGCACGCGTGTCCGACCGGTCGTTACACGAGATTAGCAGCTCGGACAGGCGGGCGCTAATCAGCCGTCGCCCGCCTCCTGCTGTCAAGAGGGCGTGCGGCGGGTCCTATCGTGTGGGGCATGAGTGACACCTCTCCCGGCGATGCGGCCGGCTCCCCCGACTTCGACGAGATGACCCGCGACATCGCCGAGGTCCCCGCCGTCGAGGTGATCGTGACGGTCGCCGTGAACCTGATGAGCGCCGCCGCGGTGAAACTCGGGCTGACCGACGAGGGCGACAAGTACAAGGACCTGGACGAGGCCCGCAAGCTGGTCACCGCCCTCGCCGGGCTGCTGGACGCGAGCACGACCGAGATCAGCTCCTTCCACGCCGCGCCGCTGCGCGACGGCCTGAAGTCGCTGCAGCTGGCGTTCCGCGAGGCGTCGGTCGTGCCGGACGAGCCGGGGCAGGGCCCGGGCGAGAAGTACACGGGCCCGGTCTACGGCTGATCCGCGGACGGTTCGTCCGGGAGACCGTCCGCGGACGGCTCGATCCGCCGACGCTTCACACCGGACGCTCCGCAGCGGACGGTTCATCCGCGGACGGTGTTCATCCGCGGACGTACAGGGGCTCGCCCGGGGGCGTGGACCCGGCCGGCAGCAGTGCCAGGTCGAGGCCGCGCACCAGGCGGGCCCTCAGCGTCTCGTCGGCGGCCAGCCGCCGGGCCACCGCCCGGGCGGCCTCGGCCGGATCGGCCGACGGGTCGAGCACGAGGGCGAGGATGCCGTCCGCCCCGCCCGGCCCGAGGTGGGCGCGGACGACCTCCGGTCCGGCGGCGACGGCGGCCCGGACCGCGGCGACGACCGCCGGGTCGGCGAGCGGGTCGGTGGAGGTGCGGCCCTCCGCGAGCGCCAGGAGCGCCGGCCCGGTCAGTTCGAACGGCACCGGTCCTGCCAGGTCGAGGACGAGGGTGTCCGCCTTCTCGTGCGCGGCCGCCTGCAGCGCCTGGTGCAGGGGGACGGCCACCGGGCGTGCCTCGGGGTCCCACCGGGCGAGGGTGTCGGTGGAGCTGAAGGCGGGCAGGGCGGTGCGGGCGCCGGCCTTCAGGGTCGGAACCGCCATGTCGCTGGTCTTCTCGCGGCGCAGCCCGTTCTCGTCCTCCTCCACCTCGCCGAGGACGGCCACCACGGGCACCAGGAGCCGGGCGCCCCTGAGGGCCTCCAGCACCGGTCCCACGGCGGTGCGGTCCTCGGCCCAGGCGGCGAGCGCCGCGCTCAGCCGGGGGTCGGCCGAGCCGTCGTCGTCGGAGAATCCGGGGTCGGGAATGTTCTTGTTCGCCACGGTCGTCGACCCTATCGGGGGGACGCCGCCGGTCTCGTGCCGGGCCGGAAACACGGCGGTGACCGCTTTCACGGGATTCTCAGTCCCCGCTGAGGCAGCTCTCACGCCGGCCCAACGGTCCGCACAGTCACCTTCTCCACCCTCGCGTGCATGGAGTCCTCCGGAGCACGTCGCAGTCGCCGCGCTCGCCCCTCCCGGCGCCGTCCGTTCCTCCCGGTCGCGCTCGCCGTGGCAGCCGTCCTCGGGGCGACGGCGGGCGGAAGCGTCTACGTGAAGACGCGGTCGCTGCCGCGTGCGGGAGCCGTATCGTCGTCCACTGCGACGACGCCGTCCGGCTCGGCGTCCGTCGAAGGAGGCGGGGAGGTGGCGGTGGAGCAAGTGGCGGTACCCGGGAAGGACCACGACGCGCTGCTGGCGTCGGCGATGGAGTCGGTGGCCGTGCCGCGCCGGGCCGCCGTGTCCGTGGCGGTGCTCGCCGTGGGTTCCGGCAAGACCGCCGTGTACGGCGAGGGCGCCTTCGACACGGCGAGCATCGTGAAGGTGGACATCCTGGCGGCTCTGCTGCTGCAGGCGCAGGACGCCGACCGTCACCTCACGGCGGCCGAGAAGGCGTACGCCGCCGCGATGATCGAGAACAGCGACAACGACTCGGCGTCGGCCCTGTGGCGGAGCATCGGGCAGGCCCAGGGACTCGACGCCGCGAACGAGCGGTTCGGGCTGACGGACACCGCGGGCGGCGAGGGCATGCTGTGGGGACTGACCCAGACCACGGCCGCCGACCAACTCAAGCTGCTGCAGCAGGTGTTCGGCGACTCGTCGGAACTCAGCGAGGCGTCGCGGTCGTATCTGCAGGGCCTGATGGGACGGATCGCCCCGGGGCAGCGGTGGGGCGTCTCGGCCGCGGCCGAGGGCTCCAGGTGGGCGCTGAAGAACGGCTGGCTGCCGCGCAGCACGACCGGGCTGTGGGACGTCGACAGCATCGGGCGGGTGACCGCCGGCGGCCGCGACTACCTGGTGTCCGTGCTGTCGAACGGCAACGCCACGCAGGCCGCGGGGATCTCCCTCGTGGAGACGGCGGCGAAGGCGGCGGTGGCGGTCGTCGCGGGCGGCCACGGCGCGGGATCGGCGTCCGGGTCACCGACGCCGACGCCGACGCCGACGGCGGTGTCCGGCTCCGCTTCCCCCGCCGGGTAGCCGTGCCGGGTCGGGGCCGGTCGCCCCGCTGCCGTGCTGCCTCGGGGACGGCTAGAGGGCCTCGTAGGGCTCGTGCGGGTCGCGCCGGTGACGGCCGCGCCACAGCAGGACCGCCGTCACCAGCAGCACGCCTCCGGCTCCGCCCGCGAGCAGCCCGGCCCAGCTCGACGTGGCGTCGTCCGCCTTCGGCTCGTCCGGTCCGGAGCCGAAGTACCGCTCGCCGTAGGCCGCGGACTGCAGGCCCTCGGGCGCGAGGCGGCCGGCGGTCCTGATCGCTGCGGCCGGGTCGATGAAGCCGTAGCCGCGGGAGTCGTCGCGGCCGCCGTCGGGGGCGTTGCGGGCGGTGTCCTCCAGCAGCTTCTTGATCTGCGCCGGGGTCAGACCGGGATGGGCGGCCTTGACCAGTGCCACCGCCCCCGAGACGAACGCGGAGGCCGCGCTGGTCCCCCAGCCCTGGTAGTACTTGTGGTCCGGATCGGCGATGACGACGTCGACGCCGGGCGCGCTGACCGTGGCGTACCAGCGGCGGGTGGAGAAGGACGCGCGGGTGCCGTAGCGGTCGACGGCGGTCGCGGCGATGACGCCCGGGTAGGCGGCCGGGTAGGAGATGTGGTCGCCCTTCTCGCCGCCGTTGCCGGCCGAGGCGACGACGACCGACCCCTTCTTCAGCGCGTACTGGACGGCCTCGTCCTCGGCGGGTTCGGGATGCGCGGAGGCGGAGTCGTCGCCGAGGGAGAGGTTGATGACGTCGGCGCCCTGGTCGGCGGCCCATCGGATGCCCTCGGCGAGGGCGTTGCCGCGGGTGTTGCGGGCTTTGGTGCGCTGCGGGTCGCCGTCCTCGAGGATCACGCGGACGGGGAGGATCTTCGCCTCCGGCGCGATGCCGAGCACACCGTCGTCGTCGCCGTAGCCGTGGCCGTGACCGGCGATGATGCTGGCCATGGCGGTGCCGTGCCGGGCCCAGGCGCGATCGCCGCGCGCGGCGCCGAAGCCGACCAGGTCCTTTCCGGTGAGGACGTTGCCGAGGAGGTCCGGGTGGTCGGCCTCGACGCCGGTGTCGAGGACCGCGACCGTCACGCCCTTCCCCTTGGTCGTCTGCCAGGCCTGCTCGGTGTGCAGGGCGGTCAGGGCCCACTGCTGGGCACGGATGCCGTCGGCGTGGGCCTGGGCGGCCGGCAGGAACGCGACGGAGCAGGCGAGCAGGCAGCTGAGGAGGCCCGCCCGGCGGGCGGTGGTGCGTCGGCTCATGAGGGCTGCTCCGAGGGCGGCGTGACGACGGTCTTGCGCAGTCCGCGTTCGATGCGGTCGGCGAGGCCCTGTGCCTCGTTGCCGAGACCCGCCTGGGCGGGGGCGGTCGTGGCGCCGGTCGCGGTGGCGACGGGAGCGGGCTGCGGGGTGTCCACGGTGCGGCCGTCGGCCCAGCCGGAGACGGCGTACACCACGACCGGCGCGTCCGTCAGCACGGAGAGGGTCCACGCGGCGCGCTGCTTGTCGCCGAAGGCGGCGGCCACGGTGCCCTTCGCGGCGTACGGACGGGGCATCAGATCCGCCCGCCTCGCCAGGCCCTCCTTCGTGACGCGGGCGTCGAGGGAGCGCATGGCGGGCGCGTCGGCCTTGGTGAACAGCAGGCCGACGGTGGTCACATAGCTCTGGGTGGCGTCGGTGTAGGTGGCCCGCAGCAGCCGCTCGCAGCCGACCGGCGCGAGGACCTTCAGCAGCAGCGGGTCGAAGGCGTCGGCGCAGCCGCCGTCCGGGGCGACGGCGATCCGCGTCCAGGCGCGGTCGGCGCCGCCGGGGCCGGCGCCCTGCCCGTCCACCGTGGGCGGGAACAGCCGGTCCACGGGCACGTTGTGCCACAGGCCGCCGGCGGTGACGTAGGCACTGCGATCGGCGCCGTCCCCCGAGCCTCCTACGAGCCAACTGCCGGTCAGGGCACCGCCGATGAGGCCGAGCCCGAGGACGACGCAGACGGCGGCCGCGGCGGTGCGTCCCCGTCGGCCGAGGGTCCAGGGCGTGTCCCGGTATCCCTCGGGCCGCCCGAACGTCACCACGGGCCGCCGGGCGCCGTGGCCGCCGCCCGGGGACATCGGAGCGCTCCAGGAGAGCGACGGGTCGGGTCCGCTCGCCGCGTCGGGGGCGGTGTCGGGCCGCCGCGGAGCCTGCGGCGCGGGGGGCGCGGACGGGGGCGGCACAGCGAAGTCGGGTTGCTGCAAGGCCGCGGCGGGACTCCACGCCGGTCCGTCGTCCGGCTGCGGGACCCTCCGGAAGCCGGCGCGCTCGGCGGCGCCGGACGCCTCCGGCGCGGGCACCCAGTCACGCGGCAGCGGCGTCCAGGCGCGGTCCGAGGTGTGCACACTCCCGGCGCCGGCGGAACGGACGCTCTCGGCGCCAGCGGGCCGTGGGTCGTCCCAGCCGGCGGGGGCGGGGCGCGGACCCTGCCCGTCCGGGGCTCGCGGGCCGTCACGGTCGGCGGGGGCGGGCCGCGGACCCTGCCGGTCCGAGGTGCATGGGTCGTCACCGTCGGCGGGGCGCGGGGCGGCCGGGGTGGTCCCAGAGGTGTCCGGCCGGGTGGGCCGAGGGGCAGGGTCGAAAGGCCGGAAGGGTCCTTGGCCGGCTGCGCGGCCGGCGGTCCGACCGGACGGCCCGCTGTGGGCGTCCGGCCCGTCGGCGGGAGCGGCGGGCGTGGTGTCACCGGCCTGAGGACGCGTGGCCTCGACGGGCGAGGGCCGCCGAGCGTCCCCGGCCGCGGCGAACGGAGGCCCGGCAGCCGTGGGAGGCCGGGACCCGTCGGGCGCGGGGCGCGGGACCTCACCGGCCGTGGAAGGCCGGGACCCGTCGGGCGCGGGGTGCGGAGGCTCGGCGGTCGCCGGAGACCGGGTGCCACCGGCCGGAGGGTGCTGGGGCCCACCGGCCGCGGCGAACGGAGGCCCGGCAGCCGTGGAAGGCCGGGACCCGTCGGGCGCGGGGTGCGGGACCTCACCGGCCGTGGAAGGCCGGGACACACCGGGCGCGGGGTGCGGAGACTCGGCGGCTTTGGGGGTCGGGGCGGCCGGGTGCGTGGAGCGGGGCGGCGGGTCCGAGGGGCGGAAGAAGCCCGTGGTGAAGGGGCGCGGGGCGGCTGTGCCGGCGGCGTCCTGGCCGTCCGTGAGGCGGGACGCCGGCCTCTCAGGGCGCGGGGCGCGACGGAAGTCGTGGGGCGGGGCGGGACGCGGGACGGCGGGCGGGCGCTCGTCGGTCGCCGCGGGCCTCGCGGTGTCGTCAGGACGTGGGGGGTGCGCGGGACGGCTCGGCGGAGGCGGGGTGTCCGGGAAACGGGCCGACGCGGGGGGCGGGGGCGGGGTCATGGCGTCCGTGTGCTGGGCCCGCAGGGTGGTGAAGCGGGGGGCGGTGCCGGGGCTGGAGGGAGCGGTGTCCGCGGAGGCGGGCATGCCGCCGTCCCCGGCCGTGCCGGCGTCCCGGGTCTCCGGCGCCCCCGGAGCGGGCGCCGTCCGGTGCGCGGACCGTCGTCCGGCCGCGTCGGTCGTCGCCTGTGGCGCGGCTTCGCGTTCCTCACGGTGGGGTGCCGGGCGCTGCGGGGGCTCCTGCGGCGACCGGCCGGGGCCGGCCGGTCGGACGGTCCTCGCGCGGGCGGCCGCGGTGTCCGACGCGTCGGGGGCGTCCGCCGGGACGGGGGCGGGCGGCCGGGCGGGACGGGGCGGGGCGCTCGGACGCGGCGGGACGCCGGGGTGGGGAGGGACGTCCGGTTGCGGGGGGACGTCCGGTTGCGAGGGGACCGAGGCGCGGCGTGCTTCCGTGCTCATGCACCCCCCGTTTCCTCGTCCCCGGGCCGTCGTTCTCGTACGCGGGCCGTCGGTTCGCCCGGGCGAGCCGGCGCGACCCGGTCGTCCGTCGCGGGCAGGCATACCCGCGCGGGCGGACCGGCATCCCGACGCGGCTGTCCCGGGCGGAGCCGTTCCTCCGTACGTGCGCGTCACTCTACGGCTTGTCGCCGGTCGAGCGGGAACCAGTCGGCGGCCCCGGGGGCATTAGCCCGGAACGTCCCCCTACCCTGCGGTAATCCTGTCTGGCAGGCTTCCTTCATGACTGCGCGCGCCGCCGACCGGGCCCGGTACGACCGGGCCACCGCCCATCTCGACGCCCCGCTCGCCCTTGTGGACCTGGACGCCTTCGACGCGAACGCCGAGGATCTGGTCCGCCGGGCCGGCGGCAAGCCGATCCGGCTCGCGAGCAAATCCGTGCGCTGCCGGACGCTGCTGGAACGCGTCCTGGCGAAGGACGGCTTCGCGGGGATCATGTCGTTCACCCTCGCCGAGTCGCTGTGGCTGGCCCGCTCGGGCTTCGAGGACATCCTCCTCGCGTACCCGTCGGCCGACCGCGGCTCCTATGCCGAGCTGGCCTCCGATCCCAAGCTCGCCGCCGCCGTCACCGTCATGGTCGACGACGTCGCCCAGCTCGACCTCATCGACGCTGCGCGGGCCGGCGGCACCGAAGTCGTCCGCGTCTGCCTGGAGTTGGACACCTCGCTGAAGCTGCTCGGCGGTCGGTTCCGGGTGGGCGCGCTGCGCTCGCCGCTGCACACCCCCGCCCAGGTCGCCGACGTGGCGCGGGCGGTGGCCCGGCGGCCCGGTTTCCGGCTGGTGGGGATCATGGCGTACGAGGGGCACATCGCCGGGGTCGGCGACGCCGTCGCCGGACGGCCCCTGCGGTCGCGGGCGATCCGGCTGATGCAGGCCACCGCCCGGCGGGAGCTCGCGGAGCGGCGCGCCGCCGTGGTGCGCGCGGTGCGGGCCGTCGTGCCGGACCTCGAGTACGTCAACGGCGGCGGCACCGGCAGTGTGCAGCACACCGCCGCCGAGGACGCGGTCACCGAGATCGCGGCCGGGTCCGGGCTGTACGTGCCGCGGCTCTTCGACAACTACACGTCGTTCAGCGGCCGTCCGGCCGCGTTGTTCGCCATGCCCGTCGTACGCAGGCCGGGCGTCGGGGTGGTGACCGTCCTCGGCGGCGGCTACCCGGCCTCCGGTGCGGCCGGGCCCGACCGGCTCCCGGCGCCCTACCTCCCCGAGGGTCTGCGTTACGACCCCCAGGAGGGTCCCGGTGAGGTGCAGACGCCGCTGCTCGGCTCCCCCGCCGACGATCTGCTGATCGGCGACAAGGTGTGGTTCCGGCACGCGAAGGCCGGCGAGCTGTGCGAACGGTTCGAGATGCTGCATCTCGTCGAGGGGGACGCCGTGACGGCGACCGTGCCGACCTACCGGGGCGAGGGTCACACCTTCCTCTGACCGCCGCCGACCGCCGCCCCGGACCGCCGGGTTCTACAGCGGGGTCACGTACGCCCCGGAGATCCCGCCGTCCACCAGGAAGTCGCTGGCGTTGACGAACGAGGAGTCGTCGCTGGCCAGGAAGGCGACGGCGGCGGCGATCTCCTCGGCCTCGGCGAACCGGCCGACGGGGATGTGGACGAGGCGGCGGGCGGCCCGCTCGGGATCCTTGGCGAACAGCTCCTGCAGCAACGGGGTGTTGACCGGCCCGGGGCACAGCGCGTTCACGCGGATGCCCTCCCGGGCGAACTGCACGCCGAGTTCGCGGGACATGGCGAGGACACCGCCCTTGGACGCCGTGTACGAGATCTGCGAGGTCGCCGCGCCCATCCGCGCCACGAAGGACGCCGTGTTGATGATGGAGCCGCGGCCCTGCCTGCGCATGTAGGGGATGGCGGCCTTGCAGCACAGGTAGACGGAGGTGAGGTTGACCTCCTGGACGCGCCGCCAGGCCTCCAGGCCGGTCTCCAGGATGGAGTCGTCGTCGGGCGGGGAGATGCCCGCGTTGTTGAAGGCGACGTCCACGCTGCCGTAGGTCTCGTACGCCGTCCGGAACAGCGCCTCGACCTGCTCCGGGTCGGTGACGTCGACCTTCACGAAGATCCCGCCGACCTCCTCGGCGGCGGCCTTGCCGCGGGTCTCGTCGACGTCGCCGCAGACGACGTGCGCGCCCTCGGAGGCGAGCCGGCGCGCGGAGGCGAGGCCGATGCCGCTGCCGGCGCCGGTGACGACGGCCGTGCGGCCCACCAGGCGGCGGCAGATGTTCTCGTCGGGCAGGGGGGTGGATGACGTCACTGTGCGGGGCCCTCCGTGCTGATGAAGACGTTCTTGGTCTCGGTGAAGGCGGTCAGGGCGTCCGGGCCCAGCTCACGGCCGACGCCGGACTGCTTGTAGCCGCCGAACGGGGTCCAGTAGCGGACGCTGGAGTGGGAGTTGACGGACAGGTTCCCGGCGCGCACGGCCCGCGAGACGCGCAGCGCGCGGCCGACGTCCCGGGTCCAGACGGAGCCGGACAGGCCGTAGGGGGTGTCGTTGGCGAGCCGGACCGCGTCCGCCTCGTCGGTGAAGGGGAGCAGCACGGCGACGGGTCCGAAGATCTCCTCGCGGGCGGCCGCGGAGTCGGGCCGTTCGCCGGTGAGCACGGTCGGCGGGAACCAGAACCCGGGGCCGTCGGGTGCGCTGCCGCGCAGCGCCTGCGCGTCGTCCGGCACGAACGACCGTACGCGGTCCACCTGCTGACGGGAGATCAGCGGCCCCATCCGGGTCGCCTCGTCGGCCGGGTCGCCGACCACCACAGCGGCCAGCTCCCGTGCCAGGTGGTCGGCCACCTCGTCGTACACCGACTCCTGGACGAGGATCCGGGTGCGGGCACAGCAGTCCTGGCCGGAGTTGTCCAGGAAGGAGTACGGGTCGACGGCGGTCTTCAGATCGGCGTCGGCGAAGACGATGTTCGGGCTCTTGCCGCCGAGTTCCAGGGTGACCGGCTTGACCTGCCGGGCGCAGCGCTCCATGACCTCGCGGCCGGTGCGGGTGGAGCCGGTGAACACGATCTTCGCGACGTCCGGGTGGTCGACGAGCGCCCGTCCGGCGACCGCGCCGTAGCCCGGAAGCACCTGGAAGAGATGCTCGGGCAGGCCTGCCTCCAGGGCTAGTTCGGCCAGCCGCAGGGCGGTGAGCGGGGTGGTCTCGGCGGGCTTGAGGACGACCGCGTTGCCCGCCGCGAGGGCCGGGAAGGCGCCCCAGGCAGCGATCGGCATGGGGAAGTTCCACGGGGCGATCACGCCGACCACGCCGAGCGGCTCGTGGAAGGTGACGTTCCAGCCGCCGGACACGGGGATCTGGCTGCCCAGGAGCCGTTCGACGCCGCCCGCCGCGTAGAGGAGCAGGTCGCGGGCGTTGCCGGCCTCCCAGCGGGCGTTGCCGAGGAGGTGGCCGGCCTCGCGGACCTCGAGCAGCGCCAGTTCCTCGACGTGCGCGTCGACCACGTCGGCGAAGCGGCGCAGCAGTCGGGCGCGGTCGGCGGGGGCCGCCGCGGCCCAGGCGGTCTGCGCGGCCGCGGCCCGGGCCACCGCGCGGTCCACGTCCGCCGCGTCGGCGGCCGGGACGGCGGCGACGACCTCCTCGGTGGCCGGGTTGAGCACGATCAGCTCGTGCGGGGACAGCTCGTGCGGGGACTGCTCGTGCGGGGACAGCTCGTGCGGGTGGGACAAGGCGGGACCTTTCACAGACGTTCGAAGGAGCGGCGCAGCTCCCAGTCGGTGACGGCGGCGTCGAAGGCCTCGAGCTCGACGCGTGCCATGTTGCGGTAGTGGGCGACGACCTCCTCGCCGAAGGCGGCCAGCGCGATCGGGCTGGCCGACCAGAGCTCGGCGGCCTCGCGGAGCGTGGTGGGGACGTGCGCGTAGTCGCCGGCGTAGGCGTTGCCCGCGCAGGCCTCGGGCAGCTCCAGCTTGTGCTCGATGCCGTACAGCCCGGCCGCCACCAGACCGGCGACGGCGAGGTGCGGGTTCACGTCGCCGCCGGGCAGGCGGTTCTCGAAGCGCGTCGAGCGGCCGTGGCCGACGACCCGCAGCGCGCAGGTGCGGTTGTCGTGCCCCCAGGCGACGGCGGTCGGGGCGAAGGAGCCCGGCTGGAACCGCTTGTAGGAGTTGATGTTGGGGGCGTAGAGCAGGGAGAAGTCGCGCAGGGCGGCCAGCTGTCCGGCGAGGAAGTGCCGCATGACCGCGGACATGCCGTCCGGGTCGTCGGCCGTGCCCGCCATCACGTTGACGCCGTCCGCGTCGGTGAGCGAGAGATGGATGTGGCAGGAGTTGCCCTCGCGCTCGTTGTACTTGGCCATGAAGGTGAGGGACACGCCCTCCTGGGCGGCGATCTCCTTGGCGCCGGTCTTGTAGACGGCGTGCTGGTCGCAGGTGATCAGGGCCTCGTCGTAGCGGAACGCGATCTCGTGCTGGCCGGGATTGCACTCGCCCTTGGCGGACTCGACGGTGAGGCCGGCGCCGGCCATCTCGTTGCGGATGCGGCGCAGCAGCGGCTCGATGCGACCGGTGCCGAGGACCGAGTAGTCGATGTTGTACTGGTTGGCCGGGGTGAGCCCGCGGTAGTTCGCGTCCCAGGCGGCCTCGTAGCTGTCCTTGAAGACGATGAACTCCAGCTCGGTGCCGACCTGGGCGGTGAAGCCGTGCTCGGCGAGACGTTCCAGCTGGCGGCGCAGGATCTGGCGCGGGGCGGCGACCACCGGCGAGCCGTCGTTCCAGGCGAGGTCGGCGATCAGCATGGCGGTGCCGGCGTTCCAGGGCACGCGGCGCAGGGTGGCCAGGTCCGGGTGCATCGCGAAGTCGCCGTAGCCGCGCTCCCAGGACGACATGGCGTATCCGTCGACGGTGTTCATCTCCGTGTCGACGGCGAGGAGGTAGTTGCAGCCCTCGGTGCCGTGCCGGAGCACCTCGTCGAGGAAGAAGCCGGCGGCGAACCGTTTGCCCTGCAGGCGCCCCTGCATGTCGGGGAAGGCGAGGACGACGGTGTCGATCTCACCGCTCGCCACGAGGGCGCGCAGCTCCTCGACGCCGAGCGGGGGTGTGCGGTCTGCCACGGGAAGGGCCTCCTTCGGCTTCCCCGGCTCCCTCGTCTTCTTCGGGCGGGCCGGGAGCCATAAGGTATTGCGGAGAACCATTGCTTGGGAAGGGGGCGCGGCCTGATGTCGGTGAACGCTGACGGTGTACCGGACGACCGGCTGACGCCGGTGCTGCGGCCGGTGCGGGCCGGAAACGGCTTCGAGGAGGCGCTGGAGCAGATCCTGCAGGTCGTACGACTGGGTCTGGTCCCCGGGGGCGAGCGGCTGCCGGCCGAGCGCGATCTCGCGGAGCGGCTCGGGATCAGCCGGGTGACGCTGCGCGAGGTGCTGAAGGTCCTGCAGGACCAGGGGCTGGTCGAGTCCCGTCGGGGCCGGTACGGCGGAACGTTCGTCCTGCCGCGCACGGACGCCGGCGGCGAGGACGAGCTGAGGCGGCGGATCGCGGAGACCGACGTGGAGGACGTGCTGCGGTTCCGGGAGGTGCTGGAGGCGGGCGCGGCGGGTCTGTGCGCGTCGCACGGTCTGACGGACGAGCAGGGGCACCGGCTGCGCGAGGCCCTCGCCGCCACCGGGAACGCTCCGCCGGCCGACTACCGCCGACTCGACACGATGCTCCATCTGACCCTCGCCGAGCTGTGCGGCTCACCCTCGCTGACGGCGCGGTACGCGGCCGTGCGGGCCACGGTGAACGACCTGCTCGACTGCATCCCGCTGCTCGTGCGCAACCTGGAACACTCGCAGCGACAGCACACCGCGCTGGTGGCGGCGGTGCTGGACAGGGACGCGGACGGCGCGCGGGCGATCATGCGGGAGCACTGCGCGGGGACGGCGGCCCTGCTCAGGGGCTTCCTGACCTGAAGCGCGACGGACGGTCAGCAAAGGTTCGAGCGATGTCCATTGAAGGTCGGCCGGGAGGACAGATGACGGTGACGGGTCACGGCGCGGAGTCGCCGGACGGGTCGGGCGGGTCTGACGCGCCGAGCACGTCGAGCACGTCGGGCGGGTCGGGCGGCAGGCCGTTGATCGGCGTCAGCACGTATCTGGAGCCCGGCACGCGCTGGCGTGTGTGGGAGCTGGAGGCGGCGCTGCTGCCCGCGGCGTATCCGAGGCTCGTCCAGCGGGCCGGCGGGCTGGCCGTGATGCTCCCGCCGGACGCGCCCGAACACGCGGCGGCGGCCGTGGCCCGCCTCGACGGCCTGGTCATCGCCGGCGGCCCGGACGTCGACCCGGCCCGTTACGGGGCCGAGCGCGATCCCCGCACCGGTCCGCCGGCTCCCGAACGGGACGCGTGGGAGCTGGCCCTGATCGAGGCGGCGCTGGCGGCGGACCTCCCGCTGCTGGGCATCTGCCGCGGCATGCAACTGCTCAACGTCGCGCTCGGCGGCACGCTGATCCAGCACCTCGACGGGCACGCCGAGGCCGAGGGCGTCTTCGGCGGTCACCCGGTCGAGGCGGTGCCGGGGAGCCTGTACGGCGGGATCGTCGACGCGCGGGCTCTGGTGCCGACCTACCACCATCAGGCGGTGGACCGCCTGGGCGCGGGCCTCGTGCCGTCGGCCCACGCGGCCGACGGCACCGTGGAGGCCGTCGAACTGCCCTGCGCCGGATGGGTCCTCGGGGTGCAGTGGCATCCGGAGATGGGCGAGGACGTGCGGGTCGTACGCGCCCTCGTGAAGGCGGCGTCCCGCCCCGCGGCCTGAGCCCGCGCTCCCGCCCCACGGGGAGCCCCCGGCCCGCCCCTCCCTCCTCCCGCCCGGCGGACGCCCGCGCATCCCCGGCGACGGCTCACGCGTCGCTCCCGCCGACGAACGCCCGGCACGCAGATGTCTCCCCCGCCCCCGCATGCGAACGCCCCGCACGCAGGCGTCCCCGCCACGAGCACACGAACGCCCCGCATGCGAACGCCCCGCACGCAGGCGTCCCCGCCCCCGCACGCGGACGTCCCCGCCCACGACGGCCTCACACGTGGACGTCCCGTCGCCGGGCCGTCAGCCTCGCGTGAGGGACAGCAGTTCGCGGGCCGGGCCGGTGGGGCGGTGGCCCGTCGGCCAGACGGCCCTGAGGTCCCGGGCCAGGGAGACTCCCTCGACCGGGATGCCGACGAGCCGGCGCAGCGCCAGCTCCTCGCCGACCGCCAGCTCGGAGAGGACCGCCGGCCCCGCCCCGCTCACCACGGCCGCCTTCACCGCCGTCGTCGAGGACAGCTCGATCAGCGGGCGGGCCAGACCGCCGAGGGCCGTGTCGAGGACCTGACGGGTCCCGGAGCCCTTCTCCCGCTGGATCAGCGGCGTCGACGCCAGTTCGGCGGCGGGAAGCGGGCGCCGGCGGCGGGCCCACGGGTGCGCGGGCGCCACGACCACGATGAGGCGGTCATGGGCTATCACGGCGGAGTCCAGACCGGGCGGGACGGTGAGGCCCTCCACGAAACCCAGATCCGCCTCCCCGGCCAGCAGCCGTTCGGCGACGGCAGCCGAGTTGCCCGCGAGCAGGGACACCGCGGTGTCCGGCCGGCCGGCGCGCAGGGCGAGCAGCCAGCCGGGCAGCAGATACTCGGCGATGGTCATGCTGGCGGCCACCCGCAGCCGTGAGTCACGGCGGTCGCGCAGCGCCTGCGCGCCCGCGTCGAAGGCCTCCGCCGCCTCGACGATCCGTCGCGCCCAGTCCGTCACCAGCGCGCCCGCGTCCGTCAGGCGGGAGCCGCGGGGCGACCGGTCCACCAGGGCCACGCCCAACTGACGTTCCATGGAGCGGATCCGGCTGCTCGCGGCGGGCTGGGTGATGCCGAGCTCACGCGCGGCCGCGCCGAGGCTGCCCAGCCGGGCCACCGCCAGAAGCAGCTCCAACGCGCCCAGGTCCGGAACGCGGTGCGCGATCGAACCGCCGCCCGGCCCCTGTTCCTGCGTGTCCCGTTGCTGCGCGTCCCGCGCTCCCGCCGCACTCCCCATAAGCCCAGCTTATGCCCCCATAGAGTCATCGTCCCTGGTGGCGGATGCCCGGCCGGGCGACCGTGGAGTCATGGTCACCGCCGCCCAGCCCCTGTTCGCCCTCTCCCGTCCGCGCGCCCGAGCCGTCCGTCACCTCGGACCTCAGTGGTACGCCACGGTCATGGGCACCGCGATCCTCGGCACGGCGGGCGCCGCGCTTCCCGTCCGGCCGCCCGGGCTGCGGCCGCTCTGCACGGCGTTCTGGGCGCTCTCCCTGGTGCTCCTGCTGGTCCTGCTCGCCGCCCGCGCGCTGCACTGGCGGCACCACCGCGACCAGGCCCGCGCCCATCTCCTCGACCCGGCGACGGCGCCGTTCTACGGCTGTCTCGCGATGGCGCTGCTCGCCGTCGGGGGCGGCGCGCTCACCGTCGGCCGGCACTGGATCGGCACGCCGGCCGCGGTCGCCCTCGACGCCGTGCTCTTCACCGTGGGCACGGCCGTCGCGCTCGCCGCCGCCGTGGCCGTCCCGTACCTGATGGCCGTACGCCACCGGGTGGAGACCTCCCAGGCCACGCCGGTGTGGCTGCTGCCGCTGGTCGCGCCCATGGTGTCCGCCGCGGTGGGCCCGTCGCTGGCGCCCCACCTGCCCGCCGGGCAGCCGCGGGAGACGCTGCTGCTCGCATGCGTCGCGCTGTTCGGACTGAGTCTGCTCGGCACGTTCGTCATGCTGCCGCTGGTGTTCGCGCGGCTGGTGACCGGCGGGCCGCTGCCGCTCGCCTCGACCCCGACCCTGTTCCTGGTCCTCGGCCCCCTCGGACAGTCCACCACGGCCGTCGCACGGTTCGCGGAGATCGCTCCAGGGGTCCTGCCCGGCCCGGAAGGCCGCGGTCTCGCCGCGCTCGCCGTGCTGTACGGGGCGCCCGTCATGGGGTTCGCGCTGCTCTGGCTCTGCCTGGCCGCGACGCACGTGGTGCGCGCCCGCCGGCACGGGATGGGCTTCGCGATGACGTGGTGGGCGTTCACCTTCCCGGTCGGCACATGTGTGACCGGGGCCGCGGCGCTGGCCCGGCACACCGGGCTCGTCGTCTACGACCTGCTCGCCTGCGCGCTGTACGTCGCCCTGGCGGCCGCCTGGGGGGTGGCCGCGTCGCACACCGTCCGCGGGCTGCTCAGCGGCCGGCTGCTCGCAGCGCCCCGCCCAGCACCCGCGGCGCCTCGGCCAGTGACGGCCCGTACCACGTCAGGTGCCGTCCGCTGACCAGCGCGCAGGGCAGGCCGGGAAAGGCCTCCGGGCCGTCGTCGGCGGTGAAGCGGTAGGGCTCGTCCGGCAGGACGACCAGGTCCGGGCCGACGGCGAGCAGGTCCTCGACCGCCATCCGCGGGTAGCGCTCGGCGTGCCCGGAGTACACCTGGTGGACGCCCAGACGGGCCAGCACGTCCCCGGCGAAGGTGTCGCGGCCCAGGACCGTCCACGGGCGGCGCCAGACCGGCACGACGGCCGTCCGGCGGGCGGGCGACGCGGGAGCCGCCCACGCCTCCTCCGCCTCGGCGAGCCACTGCGGCCGCGCGGGTGCTCCGCATGCCCGGAGCACCCGTGACAGCTCCCGGAAGGCCTGCGCGACGTCGCGGACCTCCGTCACCAGCACGTCGAGACCCGCCGCGCGCAGCGCCGCGATGTCGGGCGCGCGGTTCTCCTCCTCGTTGGCGATCACGAGGTCGGGGGCGAGCGCGACGACGCGTCCCACGTCGGGGTTCTTGGTGCCGCCGATCCGGGCGACGTCCAGGCCGGCCGGGTGGGAGCACCAGTTCGTGGCGCCGACCAGGACGCCGGGCGCGGACGCGGCCACCGCCTCGGTCAGCGACGGCACCAGTGAGACGACCCGCACTAGCGTTTCCGGCCCCGGTCCCGGTCCCGTACGGCCTCGATGTGCTCGGCCACCGCGACGACGACCACCCGGGTGTCCGGCACCGTGGCCCGCCAGCGGTGGCGGACCCCGCCGGTGAGGTACAGGGTGTCGCCGCGGCCCAGCCGGTAGGCACGCCCCTCCGCCTCGATCTCCACCGCGCCGTCGGCGACGTACATCAGCTGGTCGTTGCGGTACTGGAACTCGCGGCCCGCGTCATGGTCGCCGGTGAACTCGGAGGCGTGCATCTGGTGGTGCCCGCGGACCAGGGAACGCGAGCGCGGCTCCGGACCGGGCCCGGCGCCCGTGTCCGGCTCGGCGATCTCGGCGCGGACCACGTCGACGCTGCAGGCGGGGTCGGCGGCGGCCAGGAGTTCCACGGCGGTGGTGCGCAGGGCGTCGGCGACCTTCTCCAGGGAGCTGGTGCTGGGCCGCGCCCGGTCGTTCTCGATCTGGCTCAGGAACGGGACGGAGAGGCCGCTGCGCTCGGCCACGACGGCGAGGGTGAGCTCCAGGGAGCGGCGCCGGCGCCGCACGGCCGCGCCCACCCGCAGGGGCTGTTCTTTGTGGTCGCCCATCGCTCCGGCTCCCTCCTTCGCTCGTCGGTGCCGTGTGTCCTCGGACACGTCCTCTGATGAGTTCTCTGCACCCTACGCATGTTCGGCAAACCGTTTCACGGGCCTGTCACATCGACGACACCCGGCGTGACGTCGGACCTCACAGTTCACGCCAGCCGACGGGACCGCGCAGACCCCGGCGGGAGGCGCGCCCCACGGCCTACCGGTTCAATGCGCGGACGGCCGCCCGTGTTCCCGCTCGTCCCCGGCCCTCGGGAGAGCCCGGTCCGGGTCTGAGCGTAGCGCTCTGTGGTTGGCCGGATCCATGCTGTGGACGAGTATCGTCCGCGCCTCCACCACGACACGAGGGGCGGGCCCGGCCGGCCGCCGTGGAGGGCGTACGTCGGCCCGCCCCTCGCAGGGCGGTCGCGGTGCTGTCAGGTCACCGCGCCGCCCGGCTTTCCTGCCCCGGATCGGCCGTCGGTACCCACGCGTCGGCCGGGCCGCGATTCCTCTGCGGCCGGGTGGCTGCCGCGTCCTGCCACGCGGCGGCGGCCTCGCCCCGGTCGTCGGCGGTCGGTGGGGCGTCCGTGCGGCATGATGCGTGGCGTGACCGGACGACTGATGCTTCTCGACACCGCCTCGCTGTACTTCCGCGCCTACTTCGGCGTCCCGGACTCTGTGCGGGCGCCTGACGGCACCCCCGTGAACGCGGTGCGCGGACTGCTGGAGTTCATCGACCGGCTGGTGAAGGACCACCGGCCCGACGACCTCGTCGCCTGCATGGACGCCGACTGGCGGCCCCAGTGGCGGGTCGACCTCATCCCGTCCTACAAGGCGCACCGCGTCGCCGAGGTCCGCGAGAGCGGACCGGACGAGGAGGAGGTGCCGGACACCCTCTCGCCCCAGGTACCGATCATCGAGGCCGTCCTGGACGCGCTCGGCATCGCGCGCGTGGGCGTCGCGGGGTACGAGGCGGACGACGTGATCGGCACGTTCACCGGGCGGGCGAAGGGCCCGGTCGACATCGTCACCGGCGACCGCGACCTCTACCAACTCGTGGACGACGCACGCGGGGTGCGGGTCCTGTACCCGCTGAAGGGCGTCGGCTCGCTGCAGCTGACGGACGAGGCGTGGCTGCGCGAGAAGTACGGGGTCGACGGGCGCGGGTACGCGGACCTGGCCCTGCTGCGCGGCGACCCCAGCGACGGCCTGCCGGGTGTGCCGGGCATCGGGGAGAAGACCGCGGCCAAGCTGCTGACGGAGTTCGGCGATCTGGCCGGGATCATGGCGGCGGTCGACGACCCGAAGGCGAAGCTGACGCCGTCGCAGCGCAGGCGGCTGGACGAGTCGCGGCCGTACGTCGCCGTCGCGCCCAAGGTGGTCAAGGTCGCCGACGACGTGCCGCTGCCCGAGGTGAGCACCGCTCTCCCCCACGCGCCTCGGGACGGGGAGACGCTGGAGGCGCTGGCGGCACGCTGGGGTCTCGGCGGGTCGCTGCAGCGGCTGCTGACGACGTTGGGCGCACGGCACGCGTAGGCGTCGCCTCCGCACCGGGGCACGCCCTGCCCGGTCCGACGGGCCCGCTCGCGGAAGAGGCGCCGAGAGGACACCCGACCTGACGGCGTCCCCAGAGGAGAGATGCTAACTTAGGTTTACCTAAGCAAGGATGACTGGGAGGCCGTCATGGCAGAACGTCCGGCACGGAAGCCGCGGAAGCCCCACTCCGCGCAGGTCGTCCGCACCGAACGGCTCACCCCGCACATGCAGCGCGTCGTGCTGGGCGGCGAGGGGCTCGCGGAGTTCGCCACGGGCGCCTGCACCGACCATTACGTCAAACTCCTCTTCGGCCCCGAGGGCGTCGACTACCCGGAGCCCTTCGACCTGGAGCGCGTCCGGGCCGAGTTCCCCCGCGACCAGTGGCCCGTGACCCGCACGTACACGGTGCGCCACTGGAACGCCGAACACCGCGAGCTGACCCTCGACTTCGTCCTCCACGGCGACGAGGGCCTGGCCGGGCCGTGGGCCGCGCGCGTGCAGCCCGGCGAGACCGTCCGGTTCCTGGGCCCCGGCGGCGCGTACGCCCCCGACCCCTCCGCCGACTGGCATCTGCTGGCCGGCGACGAGAGCGCCCTGCCCGCCATCGCGGCCGCCCTGGAGTCGCTGCCCGCCGGCGCCGTCGCCCACGCCTTCATCGAGGTGACCGGCCCCGAGGAGGAGCAGAAGATCGACTCCGACGTCGAGGTCGTCTGGCTGCACCGCGGCGAGCGGCCGGTCGGCGAGAAACTCGTCGAGGCCGTGCGGGCGCTCGAGTTCCCCGCGGGCCGCCCGCATGTGTTCGTGCACGGCGAGGCGGCCGGCGTGAAGGAGCTGCGCAGGCTGCTGCGCGTCGAGTTGCAGCTCCCGCGTGAGGACCTGTCGATCTCCGGCTACTGGCGGCTCGGTCACAACGAGGACGGCTGGCAGGCCGCGAAGCGCGAGTGGAACGCGCGCGTGGAGGCGGAGCAGGAGGGCGCGAACCCGGCCGCGTGAACCGGCGCGAGCGTGCCCGGCCGCACGGACCGGGCGGACACGGCCCGCCCGCTGGAGCGGGCCGCCCGACACCTCGTGGCCGCCGCGCTCCGGCGCCCGCCCGCCGGCCCGTCGCTATACCGACCGCTGGTACGACCTGAACGTCCGTATGGACAGCCACACGGCCGCCACCGCGAGCGCGAGCAGCCCCCCGACGCGGACGAGCACCGCGCCCAGGTCGGGATCGGCGGACAGCGCCGAACGGCCCGCGACCATCGCCCAGTCCAAGGGGTTGAAGCGGGCGGCCTCCCGGATCCAGCCGGGCATCCGGTCCGGCGCCATGAACGCGCTGGAGAGGAAGGTCAGCGGCAGCAGCAGGAACGTGTTGACGCCGATGATCGACTCCCGCTCCCGCACCAGCATGCCCAGCGCGTTGGACAGCGCCCCGAAGACCGTGCCCAGCAGCACCGAGGCGACGACCAGGACGACGACGCCCACGAAGCCGCCCGGGTAGTCCGCTCCGCCCGCCAGACCGAGCAGCACGATGACGACCGACTGGAGCGCGGTGACGATGCCGTTGTGGACGACGTTGCCGTTCATCAACGCGGCCCGGCTGGCCGGGGTGGTCAGGAAGCGGTTGAGCGTGCCGCGCTGGATCTCCTCCAACGTGCCCATGCCCGCCCACAGGTTGGAGGCGAGCGCGCTCATCACCACGACGCCCGGCACCAGGTAGTCCAGATAGGAGCCGGTGCCGAAACCACCCAGCTCGACGACGTTCCTGAAGAGACTGCCGAAGAGGAACAGCCAGATCACCGGCTGGATCAGCGTGATCACGGCGTACGCGGGCTGACGGGCGAACACCATCAGCTGACGTTGCGTCATCCACCAGGTCTGCACGATCGTCGTGCTCATCGGGCGCCCCCGGCCAGGACGAGCGGGTCGGCCGAGCCGGCGTCGCCGCCGGCTTGCGCCTCGGCGTAACGGCGGCCCGCGTAGCGCAGGTAGACGTCGTCGAGGGACGGGCGGGACACGGTCGCGCCGACGACGGCGACCCCGGCCCGCTCCAGCGCACCGAGCAGCACGGGCACCGCCGCGGCGCCGTCCTGCGCGCGCACGCTCACCGTCCTTCCCTCGCACACCACCTCATGTACGCCGGGCAGTCCGCCGAGGGCGCCCTGCAGCAGCGCGCGACCGCCGTCCCCGAGTTCGCCGCGCAACCGCACGTGCACGGCGTCGCCGCGGAGTTCACCCTTGAGGGCCTCCGGGGCGCCCGTGACGACGATCCGGCCGCGGTCGACGATCGCGACCCGTTCGGCGAGCCGGTCGGCCTCCTCCAGGTAGTGGGTGGTGAGCAGGATGGTCAGCCCCTCCTCGCCGGCCAGCCGGCCGATCTCGTCCCACATGGCGCCGCGGGACTCCGGGTCCAGGCCGGTGGTCGGCTCGTCGAGGAACAGCACCTCGGGCCGGTGCACCAGGCCGAGGGCCACGTCGAGCCGGCGCCGCATGCCGCCGGAGTAGCCCTTGACCGG
This sequence comes from Streptomyces sp. SAS_272, assembly GCF_052543235.1. Taxonomy (NCBI): domain Bacteria; kingdom Bacillati; phylum Actinomycetota; class Actinomycetes; order Kitasatosporales; family Streptomycetaceae; genus Streptomyces; species Streptomyces sp. SAS_272. Next base: position 30,968 of record NZ_JBMNDR010000043.1, read on the forward strand.
GCGACGGGCGGCGTCGGTGAGCGCGAACCGCTCGAGCAGTTCGTCGACCCGGCGGTCCAGGGCGGCGCCCTTCAGCCCGTAGAGCCTCCCTTGGAGGCGGAGGTTGTCGCGGCCGCCGGCGACCGGGTCGGCGCCGGAGTTCTGCGCGACCACGCCGATCGCCCGGCGCACCCGGTCCGGGTGGCGCAGCACGTCGTGGCCGGCCACGGTGGCCGAGCCCGAGTCGGGGCGGGCGAGCGTGGTGAGGATCTTGACGGTGGTGGACTTGCCGGCGCCGTTGGGGCCGAGCAGCCCGAAGACGGTGCCGGACTCCACGGTGACGTCGAGGCCGTCCAGCGCGGTGACACCGCCCGGGTAGGTCTTGACGAGTCGACGCGCCTGCACTGCGGGCGCACGGGTAGCACTCATGACGATGCTCTCCTGGGTGAGCGGATGTGAGCGGACATGGCTCGCTGATCCGCCGGAGAAGCGCCGGGCTATCCTGGGTGTGCCGCACCTCGATCGCCTGGAACTGCCTCTCGGCGGGTTCAGCTCGGGGTTCGAGACCCCGGCGGGCCTGCTGCAACAGGCCTTCCGGGGTCTGCTCTCTCATGGTCTGGACTCGGTCGGCTCCTCCGTTTCGTGGAACCGCCGCCACTCGTCGACGCCGGGCAGCGAACCCTTGCTCAGCTCCTCGAGGAAGCCGCCGACCCACTCCGCCTGCGCCTGGATCATGTGCAGCTGGTACTCGACCTCCACGAGGAAGAGCCGCGGCACCGTCTCCGACACCTTCGCCAGCGCGCCGCGTCCGCTCGCCAACTGCACCTCGAGCGAGCTCAGCCGGGTCTTCAGCAGCCTCTCCACCTCGTCCGGCGGCAGCGCCGCCATCAGCGACAGGGCCGTCTCGAAGATCGGGTACTCCTTGGCGGGGACGGCGAGCAGGTCGGACAGCCACTCGGCCATCTCCTCCCGCCCGGCCCCGGTGAGTCCGTACACCGTGCGCTCGGGGCGGTTGCCCTGGCGCTCGACGCCGGTCACCTCGACGAGGCCGTGCTTCTCGAGGTTCTGCACGACCGTGTAGAGCGAGCCGTAGTTGGTCTTCGTGCTGGTGTCCTTGCCCTGACTGCGCAGGGTCTGGGCGATCTCGTAGGGGTGCATCGGCTTCTGCAGAAGCGTCGTCAGCACGGCGAGCGCCAACGGGTTGCCGAGCTTGCGGCGCCTGCCCGCCACGGCGATCACCTCCCTCTCCCCCGGCCGATCGGCCTCGGGCCTTCGCTCACGGCTTCGGCCACGCGGTCACGGCATCGGCCATGACCCTCGACCACGAATATCCGTAGCCGAACATATCGTGTTTCGGGCAGGCCCACAAGAGACGCGATGTAACGCGATCGAGTGAGGCCGGAGCGACGTGAGGACTTGGGCCCGCTCCGGACACGCCCGCGTGACGCGCACGAAACAGCCCGTCCCTAATTTCTGTCGCCCGACAGGAATTCCGTTCCCTGGGCCCAAGGCAGGTTCCGCCGTGACGACGACCCCGACTTCCACCGACGTACGTCCCGACCCGCCGCACCACCCCGACGTGGGCGACGGATCGCTCGCCGAGTTCGGCTACCGCCAGGAACTGCATCGCAGCCTGGGCCGGTACGCCTCGTTCGCCGCCGGGTTCTCCTTCATCTCCGTCCTGACGACCGTCTTCCAGTTCTTCGCCTTCGGGTACGCCTTCGGCGGCCCGGTCTTCTTCTGGGCGTGGCCGGTCGTGCTGGCCGGACAGCTGCTGGTCGCCGCGTGCTTCGCGGAACTGGCGGCGCGCTACCCGATCTCCGGCGCGATCTACCAGTGGTCGTCACGGCTGTCGACGCCGTCGTTCGGCTGGTTCGCGGGCTGGATCATGGTGATCGGCCAGATCGTGGTGGTCGCGGCTGCGGCCCTCGCGCTGCAGATGGTCCTGCCCGCGATCTGGTCCGGTTTCCAGCTGATCGGCGACGACCCGGCGCCCACCTCCCCCGACGGCGCGGCCAACGCCGCCCTGCTCGGCGTGGTCCTGCTGGTGCTGACCACGCTCGTCAACGTCCTGGACAACCGGGTGATGTCCCTGGTCAACCGGGTCGGCGTGACCGCAGAGATCATCGGCGCGGTCCTCATCGTCGTCCTGCTGCTGACCCACTCCGAGCGGACCCCCGGCATCACCTTCCACACCACGGGCGCGGCCCAGTCCGGGCTGTTCGGGGCGCTCGCGGTGGGCTCGTTCACGGCCGCCTACGTGATGATCGGCTTCGACAGCGCGGGCGAGATGAGCGAGGAGACCCACCACCCCCGGCGTACCGCGCCCCGCACGATCCTCACCGCACTCGGCGCGGCAGGACTGCTCGGCGGACTCATCGTGCTCGGCGGACTGCTGGCCGCGCCCAGCCTCAGCGACGGCCGCCTCGGCGTCGACGGGCTCAGCTACGTCCTCACCAGCAGCCTCGGCGACGGCGTCGGCAAGGTGCTGCTGGCCGACGTGGTGGTGGCGATCGCGGTGGCCACGCTCGCCATCCAGACCGCGGCCTGCCGCATGCTGTTCTCCATGGCCCGCGACGGCCAACTGCCTCTCTCCGCCCGCCTCTCGCGCGTGAACCCCCGCACCGGCATGCCGAGCGCCCCCGCCCTGGTCGTCGGCGTCCTCGCCGCCGCCCTGCTGCTGCTCAACTTCGCGTCTCCGGACGCCTTCCTGGCCATCGGCACCACCTGCATCGTGATGCTGTACCTGGCGTACGCGATGGTCACCGGGCCGCTGCTGGTCCGCAGACTGCGGGGCGGATTCTCCTCGGCCGGCACGGACGAGACGGGCGCCCCGCTGTTCTCCCTGGGCCGCTGGGGCGTCCCGGTGAACGCCCTCGCGCTCCTGTACGGCCTGCTGATGACGGTCAATCTGGCCTGGCCGCGGGCCGCGGTGTACGACCCGGCGGGCGGGCACTGGTACTTCCAGTGGTTCACCGTGCTCTTCCTGACCGCGACGGTCGCGGCGGGCGTCGCCTTCCGCGCGTACCGCGGCCGCACGACCGGCCCGGCGACCGCGCTCCCGGAGACGGAGGCGGTCCGAGGACACGCTTAGCCCGAGGACGCCCCCAGGGCGTGCACGCGTGCGTGCGGGGCGGCCGAGAGTCAGTCGCCCTGTACGCGCGCGTGCAGGTGCATGTCGTGCCAGCCGTCCTGGTGGAGTGCCGCACTGCGCCTGGTGCCCTCCAGGGCGAAGCCCGCCTTGCCGGCGACCCGGCAGGAGGCCTCGTTGGCGGTGGCGTGCATCAGCTCCAGGCGGTGGAAGCCGATCTCGTCGAAGGCCCACCGGGTGAGGGCGGTCGTGGCGCGTGGCGCGACCCCCCTGCCGCGGGCCGTCCTGGTCGTCCAGTAGGCGACCTCGGCCACGCCCTCGGCCAGCTGGACGCCGCGCAGCGCCACGCGGCCCAGCAGGTCGTCGGTGTGCGCGTCGACGACGGCCCACTGGGCGTTGCGCTCCTGCTGCCAGCACGCCCGCCACTCCTCGATCCAGCCCGCCACCTCCTCCTCGGAGTCGGCGGCCCGGATGTGCCACTGGTGCATCGCCGGGTCCTGGAAGGCGGCGTGGACGGCCGGCGCGTCGCCGGCCCGCCAGGGGCGCAGCAGCAGGCCGTCGCCGGTGCGGAGCTCGGGCTGCGGGGCGTCCGCGAGGGTACCGGCGGGCAGGACGGGGTCGGCGGTGTAGGGCATGATCGGCATCCTGCCAAGAAGCCGCTGGACGTCAACCGGATTTCCCCGTCACCGCACGGCGCCGGACCCGGGCTCCCGCAGGGCCCCTCCCCGCGCCGTACGCTGGACCCCGATGAGACGCCGCACCCCTCCCCCGCCCTCCCCCCTGCCGCAGCGCGACGGGATCGACCCGGTGCGGGTGCGGCTGCCCGGCGAGGGCGCCTGGGCCACCGTCCGGGAGCACCTGGTGGAGCGGCTCGGCGAGGCGCGCGCGCCGATCGTGGACGGAATGCTCGCGGCCGGCCTGGTGGTCGGCGCCGACGGGACGCCGATCGCCCCCGACGCGCCGTACGTGCCGGGCATGTTCGTGTGGTTCCACCGCGAGCTGCCGGCCGAGACGCCCGTGCCGTTCCCGCTGGAGATCGTGTACCGCGACGAGCACATCGTCGTCGTCGACAAGCCGCACTTCCTGGCCACCACCCCGCGCGGCAGCCATGTCACGGAGACCGCGCTGGCCCGGCTGCGGCGGGAGCTGGGCCTTCCCGCGCTCGGCGCCGCGCACCGCCTGGACCGGCTCACGGCCGGACTGGTGCTGTTCACGGTGCGGCCGCAGGAACGGGGCGCCTATCAGGGGCTGTTCCGTGAGCGCCGGGTGCGCAAGGTGTACGAGGCCGTCGCGCCGTACGACCCCGCTCTCGTCCTGCCCCGCACGGTGCGCAGCCGGATCGTCAAGGAGCGCGGGGTCCTGGCCGCCTACGAGGTGGCGGGCGAGCCGAACGCGGTGACCCGCGTGGAACTGCTCGAGCACAGCGCCGCCCGGGAGCTCGGCCGCTACCGACTGCTGCCCGCGACGGGGCAGACGCACCAGCTGCGCGTCCATCTGAACGCCCTCGGCGTGCCGATCCTCGGGGATCCGCTCTACCCCGAGGTGGCCGCCCCCGTGCCGGCCGGCGACTTCCGGCGCCCGCTCCAACTGCTCGCGCGGGAACTGGAGTTCACCGATCCGGTCACGGGGACGGAGCACCGGCTGCGCAGCGGACGCATGCTGCAGGCCTGGGCGTCGTACGACCGCTGGGCCGACGCCGCACAGCCGGAAACCGCTCGGTAGGCGGTTACGGGAGACCGGCTCAGTAGCCGCGCCACCAGGCAAGGAAGCGGCGCCAGGCGTTCGGCCTGCGGGCCGCCGCGGCCGGCTGAGGGGAGGCCGGGACGGGCTGTGCGGGCGGCGCGGGCGGTGCGGGCCTTGGCGCGGCGGCCGGTTCGGCGACGGGCTCCGGCGCGGGCATGGCCGGCGGCGGGGCGCCCACCGGACGCATGGTCCGCTGCGGCGGGACCGGGGCGTGGCTCGGCTTGTGCTTGACGTCCTGCTGCGGCTTCGGCTCGAACCGGACCGGCAGCTCCACCAGGTGGCGCGAGGCGATGGACGTCGTCCAGCGCAACTCGTCCTCGTCGCAGTCGAGTTGGATGTCCGGCAGCCGCATCAGCAGCGCGTCGACGCCGACGTCGGCGATGGCGCGGCCGATGTCCTGGCCGGGGCACTCGTGCGGGCCGCTGCCGAAGGCGAGATGGGAGCGGTTGCCCTGCATGTGGGCGGACAGGTCGGGGCGTACCCGGGGGTCCACGTTGCCGGGCGCCGGCGAGAAGAAGAGGCCGTCGCCCCGGCGGATGCGCTGGCCGCCCAGCTCCGTGTCCTGCTTGGCGAAGTAGCCGAAGATCGTGCTGAACGGGGGCTCGTCCCACAGGGACTGCTCGACCGCCTCCGCCACCGTCATCTGGCCGCCGTTGAGCTGGGCGAGGAAACGCGGGTCGGTGAGGACCATGCGCAGCACGTTGGAGAGCAGGTTGACGGTGGCCTCGTAGGCCGCGAAGAGGACCAGGCGCAGATGCTCCCTGATCTCGTCGTCGGTGAGTCCGGCGGGGTGGCCGATGAGGTGGCTGGTGAAGTCGTCCTCGGGCTCGGCGCGGCGGCGGGCGGTGAGCCGGCCGAGCGCCCCCACGACGTACTCATGGCTCGCGACCGCGGTCTCCGTGCCCTTGAGGGCGTCGCGGGCGGCGTGCACCATCGTGTCGTTGTACTCGTCGGGCATGCCCAGAACGTGGCACATCACGGCCATCGGGAGGTGCTCGGCGAAGTCGCCGACCAGGTCCGCCCCGCCCTTCTCGCAGAAGCGGTTGACCAGGCGCTGGCTGGAGCGGTTGATGTGGCGGCGCACGCTGCGGTCGTCGATGGTGGCCAGGGCCGCGGTGACCGCGCCCCGCAGCCGCTTGTGCTCGTCGCCCTCGGCGTGGGCGCAGATGGGCTGCCAGGCGATGTGCGGCATCAACGGGTGGTCGGGCCTGACCCTGCCGTCCATCAGCTGCGACCAGATGCGGCTGTCCTTGGTGAACTGCGAGGGCGTGCGCACCATGCGCAGGTTCTCGGCGTGGCCGAGGACCATCCACATCGGCAGGTCGTCGTGGATCAGGACGGGCGCCACGGGGCCGTGTTCCTCGCGCAGTCGCTCGTACAGTTCGTTCAGGTCCTCCGCCCCGGGGCCGTAGAGGCGGGCCAGTCCGCCGGGACCGCGCACGTGCGCGGGGCAGCCGGTCGGCGGGTCGAGGGCGAGGTCGTGCGGGCCGGTGGGGGTGCCGGCGGGAGTGGGGTGTTCGGGAGTCACAGGGGGTCGCTCCGAAACTGTGCTGAATCCGGTGTCGGTGGATGGGGTGCCGTGCGGGTCAGGTGAGGCTGCGGCTGAGCGCCAGGGAGTGCAGGAAGCGCATGAGGGTCATCAGGACGTCGCGGCTGGAGGCGCGGCGTCGGACGTCGCACTCCACGATCGGGATCTCGGGCGGCAGATCGAGCGCGGCCCTCAGGTCGTCGAGGGGGTAACGGGGCCCGTCGGGGAAGGTGTTGACGGCGACGACGAACGGCACGCCGCCCTCCTCCAGCCGGCCCATGACCTCGAAGCTGACCTCGAGGCGGCGGGTGTCGACCAGGACGACCGCGCCCAGCGCCCCTTCGAAGAGCCCGTTCCACAGGAACCAGAAGCGCTCCTGGCCGGGGGTGCCGAAGAGGTAGAGCACGACCTGGTCGGTGATGCGGATGCGGCCGAAGTCCATGGCCACGGTGGTGGCGGTCTTGGTCTCGGAACCGTAGTTGTCGTCGATCCCGATGCCCGCCTGGGTCATGGTCTCCTCGGTGGTCAGCGGCCTGATCTCGCTGACGGAACCGACCATGGTGGTCTTGCCGACGCCGAAGCCGCCCACGATGACGATCTTCGCCGCGGCGGTGGTGGTGTGCGGCAGGTGGTCCTCGGCCCGTGGGCCGGGGAGCGTGTCAGAGCCGTTGAAGTCCATGCATCACCGCTTCGAGAAGGGAACGGTCGGGGAGCTGCTGCCGGACGATGGGGGCGCGTGCCTGGACGAGCTCGGCCGCCAGCATCTCGGTCAGCAGCACCGTCACCACGCTGAACGGCAGGCCCAGATAGGCCGACACCTCGGCCACCGAGAGCGGGGCGGCGCACATCCGCAGCACAGCGGTCTGCTCCGGCGGGGCCGACGACGGCGTCTCGGCGCGCGCCACGATCAGCGTGACGAGGTCGAGGGGCGCTCGCTCGCCGTCCGCTCCCGTGATGATGTACAGCCGTTCGGGGTTCTTGCCCTCCCCCTCCTGCGGGGCCTCCGCGCCTTGCGGGGACGGCAGGGGCTGCGGGGGAGGTACGGGCAGGGGTTGTCGCCGCCGGCGTTGCGGAGGGGTCATACGTTCTGCCCGTCGCGCCGGGGAGGACTGGTCAGGTGGGCGCCGATGCGGACGACCAGGTCGCGCATCATGCCGCTCATCCGGCCCGCCTCGCAGCGCACGTCGGCGAGGACCGCGAGGTAGGCGTTGGCGCCGGCCGACATCATGTAGAAGTAGCCGCCGCTCAGGTCGATGACGACCATGTCCATCTCGCCGTTGCTGGAGTGGATCTCCTGTCCGACGGCGGTGGCGAGGCTCTGCAGGCCGGCGCAGGCCGCGGCGACCCGGTCGGCGGCGTCGGGGTCACCGGCGTAGCGGGCGATGCGCAGTCCGTCGGCCGACAGCACCACGATCATCTCGATGCCCGGAACGCCGTCGTAGAGCTCCTTGAGCAGCCAGTCGAAGTTTTGGCGCTGCTGGATCACGTGGTGTCCCCTTCATCGTCGGCCTCGGTCTTGGCCTTGTCTTCGAGCAGGTGCAGGTAGGCGGTCGGATTGCGGGTGAAGTCCGTGGGGTGCACGCCGGGCGGAGCGACTTTCTTCAGGCCCTCCCAGAAGGCCTCGAAGGCCAGTCCGGGCTCGCGCTTCTCCGGAGCGGGCTGCGGCTCCGGCTCGGGCCGTGCGAACGGGTCGGGCTTGCCCTCGCGGGCGGCCTCCTGGGCGGCGTACGCCTCGGCGTAGCGCTGGGTGATCGGGATGGTGGTCTTGCTGCGGCGCTGGGGCAGTCCCTGCTCGGTCCACTCGGTGACCTCGGGCACGTCGTCGGTCAGGGAGACTCCGGCCGGGATGCGCGCGTTGGTGGGGCGGCGCTTCTTGGGCGGGCGCTTGGGGCCCTCGCCGATCGTGCTCAGGTCGATCTGCGGTACGGCGGTGGCGCCGATGCCGTGCGCGAACCCGGGGGCCGGATCGGAGGTCTGCATCTCGCTCGGCACGATGAGGACGGCCCGGACGCCGCCGTAGGCCGAGGTGCGCAGCGAGACCTGGAGGTTGAACGAGGTGCACAGACGGCCGACGACCGCGAGGCCCAGGCGCGGGGTGCCGCCGACGTCCTGGATGTCGACGCCCGCCTTGGCCTGCTCCAGCATGCGTTCGGCCTTGGCGCGGGCCTCTTCGCTGAGGCTGACGCCGGCGTCCTCGATCTCGATGGCGATGCCGGTCTGCACCTCGACCGCGTTGACGTGCACCTTGCTCTGCGGGGGCGAATAGCGGGTGGCGTTGTCGAGGAGCTCGGCGAGCGCGTGGATGAGCGGTTCGACGGACAGCCCGCGGATGTTGACCTTGGCGATGGAGTCCAGCTGGATACGCCGGTATTCGAGGATGCGGGACATGGCGCCGCGCAGCACGCTGTACAGCGGGACCGGCTGGGGCCAGTTGCGGCCGGGCCGGCCGCCGCCGAGCACGCCGATGGAGTCGGCGAGGCGCCCGATCAGCGCGGTGCCGTGGTCGATGCGCAGCAGGTCGTCGAAGACCTCGGGGTTGCGGCCGTGGTCCTCCTCCATCTCCCGCAGCTCCGCGGCCTGTTGGTGGACGATGGCCTGCACCCGGCGGGCGACGCTGACGAAGGAGCGCTGGGCGGAGTCGCGCAGGGACTCCTCGTGGTCGACGATGTCGAGGATCCTGCGCACCACGGCACGCTGGGCGTCGTCGAGTTCACGGAACGAAGGATCACTCTCGCTGAGGTCGCGCATCACCTCCCTGGGGGAATTGCCGGCGCGCAGCCACTGCACGGCGCTCGGCACGTGCTCCTGGGCGAGGCGGCGGTTCTCCTCGGCGTGGTCGGCGACGCGTCGTTCCAGGTACGCGAGGCGCTGGTCCCGCTCCGCGCGCAGTTCCCGCAGTCGCCGGCCGCGACGGACCGACTCGGCTCCCGCCGCGATCACCAGAAGGGTGGCGAGGCCTCCGCAGACGCCGACGGCGAACCGGGCCTGCGCCGCCACCAGGGCGACGGCGGCACCGGTCGCCGCGGCCATCAGTATCGCGGGCAGCAACAGCACGCGCGCAAGGGGAAGTTCTCGGCGACCGGGTGGGGACTGAACACTCACCATGTGGGCACCCTCTGTAGGGATCTGTCGTCATCTTCGGGATATCGGGGAACAAGCGCACGAATTCGTCTCAACTCGGTGCGCCGCGGGCGAGCTTAGTCCGACCGGATCATCGCCGTGTCATATTCGGCAACCGCCTGAAACCGCTCCCGCACGTGGAGTAACCTCAGCCCATTTACACGCGGTGCAATCATGGGAACACGCTGCGTAGCGACGCACGGGCGTGCGAAACAGTTCACCGGGACGGATGGGAGCACCGCCCTTCGGGCGGTACCGGGCGAGGCCGCGCGGCGCCGGGGCGAGCCCGGGCGAGGAGGCCGGGCCCCCCGCAGGGTCAGTCGCGCACGGCTTTCGTCAGTCGCGCACGATGCGCAGGGCGGCGTCCGCGGTGGCGCGGGCGAAACGCGGGGCGGAGCCCTCCGGACCCGACCGGCGGACGAGGATGACGCCCTCGATGAGCCCGAAGACCAGGTCGGTGCGCACGTCGAGCTCGTCCGCGTCGAGCGCGTCACCCGCCTTCGTCGCGGCGATCAGCCGACGGTAGGCGTCCTTGAGTTCGGCGCGCACTGCATGGAAGCCGGCGAACCGTTCGGCACGCACCTCGGGAAGCAGATAGAGGCCGCCGAGGTTGTGGGGACCTCCGCACAGCAGCTCCACGTCGGTGCGGCACAGCTCCCACAGCCGCTCCTCGGCCGGCCGCGCGGCGTCGGCGAGCAGCTCACGGGCGCAGGTCAGCGACGGCGCGACCGTCGACTCCAGCAGGTCCGCGAGCAGCTCCTCCTTGCCGGAGACGTAGTGGTACATGGAGGCCTGGCGCATGCCCGCGCGTTCGGCGACGGCCCGGGTCGTGGTGGCGGCGTAGCCGCGCGTGGTGAACAACTCCGCGGCCGCCACGAGAAGTTCGGCGCGCGGCGAGAGTCCGCTGTCCGGACGCTGCGCGGCACGCGGCCGGCCCACTCGACGTCCGCTGTCGGTCCCCATGCGTTCGATCCTCGCACACGCCCCGACCCGGCGATCTTCGACCGGACCCCGGTGAGGAGTCGGTAACCGGCCCGCAACCGGAGGGCAACGGCGGCGACCCGCCCCGGACCTAATTTCTGTCGGGCGACAGAAATCAACGCGACAGTGACGGAACCGAGCTGCGGAGGTCCGCCATGGCGGCGACAGCGACCACGTACGGAGCACGCGCCCACGCCCGGGCCCAGGAGGGCGCACACGCCGAGGCCATGCCGGTGGTCCCGGCCCGGGACTGGCCGGCCCCGCCCTGCGAGGCGGGACTCCTGGTGTGGGCCGAGACGGTCGCGGGCGGCAACTACACCCACCGCGTCCTGGCCCGCGGAACCGAACTGCGCCTGACCGACCTGCACGGCGACGCCTGCGCCCATCTGCTCCTGTTCGCCGCCGACCGCCCCTGGGAACGGCTGAACGTCGCCGACACCGTCAAGGTGCAGTGGAACGCCTATCTCGGCGAGGGCGTCCTGCTCCTGTCCGACCAGGGGCGCGTCCTCGCCTCGGTCGTCGCGGACACGGCCGGCCGGCACGACGCCCTGTGCGGCACCTCCACACTCGTGCGCAACACCGAGCGCTACGGCGACGGCGCCCCGCAGTCCGCCTCCCCCGCCGGCCGGGAGCTGTTCACCCTGGCCGCCGCGAAGAACGGCCTCGAGCCCCGCGACCTGCCGCCCTCCCTCTCCTTCTTCCAGGGCGTGCGGGTCGGCGAGGACGGCGCCCTCGACTTCATCGGCTCGGCCGGCCCGGGCGGCAGCGTCACCCTGCGCGCCGAACAGGACGTGACGGTCCTGATCGCCAACGTGCCGCACCCGTCCGACCCACGCCCGCGGTACGTCAGCACCGCGCTGGAGGTCCTCGCCTGGCGGGCCGACCCGACGCGGCCGGGCGACCCGCTCTGGGACGCCACCCCCGAGGGCCGCCGCGCCTTCCTCAACACCGCCGAATTCCTCACCGCCCGGGGGCTCGCATGAAGACCGTCGTTCCCGCCCGCGCCGCCTGGTCGTCCGTCGTCCCCGCCGGCGCCTGCCTCACCATCACCGACCTGCACGGCAACCAGGCCGTCGACTTCCTCGTGTACGACGCCCACGACACCTCCGTGCGCTACAGCGCCCCCGACACCATCCACGCCCAGGGCGGCATCTTCCTCACCACGGGCAGCGTGCTGATGTCCAACGAGCACACCCCGCTGATGACGGTGACCGCCGACGCGGTGGGCCGCCACGACACCGTCGGCGGCGCCTGCTCCAAGGAGTCCAACACCCTGCGCTACGGCCACCACACCTTCGCCCAGCACGCCTGCGTGGACAACTTCCTCGCCGAGGGCGCCCGGCACGGCCTCGGCAAACGGGACCTGGTCTCCAACATCAACTGGTACATGAACGTGCCCGTCGAGAAGGACGGCGCCCTCGGCATCGTCGACGGCCTCTCCGCGCCCGGTCTGTCCCTCTCGCTGCGCGCCGAACGGGACGTGCTGGTCCTGGTCTCCAACTGCCCGCAGATCAACAACCCCTGCAACGGCTTCGAGCCGACGGCGGTGGAGATGACGATCACCGAGGCGGCCGGCGCATGACCTTCGACACGGTGCTGGTCGCCAACCGCGGTGAGATAGCCGTCCGCATCATCCGCACCGCCCGCGAACTCGGCCTGCGCACGGTCGCGGTGTACTCCGACCCCGACCGCTCGGCGCCGCACGTCCGGCTCGCCGACGAGGCGGTGCGGCTCGGGCCGGCCCCCGCGAAGGAGTCCTACCTCGACGCCGACCTGGTCCTGCGGGCCGCCAAGGACACCGGGGCCGGCGCCATCCACCCGGGGTACGGCTTCCTCTCCGAGGACGCCTCCTTCGCCCGCCGCTGCGCCGACGCCGGCATCGTCTTCGTCGGCCCGACGCCCGAGCAACTGGAACTGTTCGGCGCCAAGCACACCGCCCGGGCGGCGGCGAAGGCGGCCGGGGTGCCGTTGGCGCCGGGCACGGAACTGCTCGCCTCGCTGACCGAGGCACAGGAGAAGGCCCAGGTCATCGGCTATCCGGTGATGCTGAAGGCGACCGGGGGCGGCGGCGGGATCGGCATGTCGGCCTGCTCCGGTCCCGATGAGCTCGCCGATGCCTGGGAGCGCGTCCAGCGCGTCGCGGCGGCCTCCTTCTCCACCGCCGGCGTCTTCCTGGAACGGCTCGTCGGCGACGCCCGCCACGTCGAGGTCCAGGTGTTCGGCGACGGCGAGGGCGGCGTCGTCGTCCTCGGCGACCGCGACTGCTCACTGCAGCGCCGCAACCAGAAGGTCCTGGAGGAGGCCCCGGCGCCGGGCATCCCGGACCACGTGCGCGCACGGCTCGCCGCCGGCGCCCGCGACCTGTGCGCCTCCGTCCGCTACCGCTCCGCCGGCACCGTCGAGTACGTCTACGACGCGGCCCGCGAGGAGGCGTACTTCCTCGAGGTCAACACCCGTCTGCAGGTGGAGCATCCGGTCACCGAGGAGATCTACGGCGTCGACCTCGTCGGCTGGATGCTGCGACTGGCGCGCGGCGAGGAGGGCGTCGTCCGTGACCCCGGACCGCCGCGCGGCCACGCCGTCGAGGCCCGCCTCTACGCGGAGGACCCGAGCCGCGGACACCGGCCCAGCGCCGGCCTGCTGACCCGGGTGGAGTTCCCCGAGGGCGTGCGCGTCGACGGCTGGGTGGAGACCGGCACCGAGGTGACGACGTCGTACGACCCGATGCTCGCGAAGGTCGTCGTGCACGGCCCGGACCGCACACAGGCCCTTCGGCGCCTCGACGCAGCCCTGGCCCGCACCCGCGTCGACGGCATCGAGACCAACCTGGGGCTGGTGCGGGCGGCGCTGGCCGACGACCGCCTGGTCACGGCCACGCACTCGACGGCGACCCTCGCCGAGGTGCACGACCCCACCCCGCGCGTCGAGGTGGTCTCCGGCGGCACCCTCACCACCGTCCAGGACTGGCCCGGCCGCACCGGTCACTGGCAGGTGGGCGTCCCCCCGTCCGGCCCGATGGACGACCGTTCGTTCCGCCTCGGCAACCGGGCGCTCGGCAACCCCGAGGGCGCCCCCGGCCTGGAGTGCACCCTGAACGGTCCGGCGCTGCGGTTCAGCCACGCCACGACCGTCTGTGTGACGGGCGCGCCCGCGACCGTCACCGTGGACGGCGCCGCGGTCTCCCAGTGGGAACCGGTGACCGTGCCCGCCGGCTCCCTGCTGGAGGTCGGCGCGCCGGACGGACACGGGCTGCGCACCTACGTCCTGTTCGCGGGCGGCCTGGACGTCCCCGCCTTCCTGGGCAGCGCGAGCACCTTCACCCTGGGCGGGTTCGGCGGTCACGGCGGACGGGCGCTGCGGACGGGGGACGTCCTGCACGGCGGGACGACCGCCGAGGGCTCACCGGTCACGGACCGGCCGTCCTTCGGCTCCGTCTGGGACGTCGGCGCCGTCGAAGGCCCCCACGCCGCACCGGAGTTCTTCACCGAGGACGACATCCGCGACTTCTACGCCGCCGAGTGGAAGGTCCACTTCAACTCGGCCCGCACCGGCGTGCGTCTGATCGGACCCAAGCCGCGGTGGGCCCGCACCGACGGCGGCGAGGCCGGCCTGCACCCGTCCAACATCCACGACACGCCGTACTCCGTCGGCGCCGTCGACTACACCGGCGACATGCCGGTGCTCCTCGGACCGGACGGGCCCTCGCTCGGCGGGTTCGTGTGCCCGGCGACGGTCCTGAGCTCCGAGCGCTGGAAGCTCGGCCAGCTGCGCCCCGGCGACACGGTCCGCTTCCGGCCGGTGGACGTGCACGGCGCACCGCGCGCCACGATCGTCGACGGCGGTGTACTGGCCCGGGACGGCGACGTGACGTACCGGCGCAGCGGCGACGACAACCTGCTGGTCGAGTTCGGCCCGATGCAGCTGGACCTGGCCCTGCGGATGCGGGTGCACGCCCTGATGGAGGCGGTTTCGCAGGCCGGCCCGGACGGCGTCACCGACCTCACCCCGGGCATCCGCTCCCTGCAGATCCGGACCGACCCGGCCCGTCTCCCACTGCCCGAACTCCTCGCGGCCGTAAGGCGGACGGTGACCGCGCTGCCGCCCACGGACGAGCTGGTCGTGCCCTCCCGCACCGTGCACCTGCCGCTCTCCTGGGACGACCCGGCGACCCGGGAGGCCATCGCGCGCTACATGGCGGGCGTCCGCGACGACGCCCCCTGGTGCCCCTGGAACATCGAGTTCATCCGCCGCGTCAACGGCCTCGGCACGCCTGCGGACGTCTACGACACGGTCTTCGCCGCGGAGTACCTCGTCCTGGGCCTCGGCGACGTCTACCTGGGCGCGCCCGTGGCCACCCCGCTCGACCCCCGCCACCGGCTGGTGACGACGAAGTACAACCCGGCGCGCACCTGGACGGCCGAGAACTCGGTGGGCATCGGCGGCGCGTACCTGTGCGTCTACGGCATGGAGGGTCCCGGCGGCTACCAGTTCGTGGGCCGGACGACCCAGGTGTGGTCGCCGTGGCAGCAGCGCGGGGCGTTCGCACCCGGCTCGCCCTGGCTGCTGCGCTTCTTCGACCGGATCCGCTGGTACCCGGTCGACGCGGACGAACTGCTGGAACTGCGCGCCGACATCACCTCGGGCCGGTTCGTCCCGCGCATCGAGGAGGGCACGTTCTCGCTCGCCGCGTACCGGTCGTTCCTCGCCGAACACGCCGACTCCATCGCCGCGTTCAGAGCGGGGCAGCAGGCGGCGTTCTCGACCGAGCGCGACGCGTGGGAGGCGGCGGGCGAGTTCGCCCGGGCGGACGCGGTGACGACGACGCCCGCATCCCCCGCCGAGGTGACCGTCCCCGCGGGCGGCCGGCTGGTCGAGGCGGAGTTCGCGGCGTCCGTGTGGCAGGTGAACGTCTCGCCCGGGGACGAGGTGAGCGCGGGTCAGCCGCTGCTCGCCCTGGAGGCGATGAAGATGGAGTCCAGGGTGCACGCGCCGGTCGACGCCGTGGTGGCGCAGGTGCTGGCCCGGCCCGGCGACCAGGTGGAGGCGGGGACGGCGCTGGTCGTCCTGGCCCCGGCCGCGAACTGAGAGGAACCCCCATGTCGACGACGCTCCGTCGGGTCCGCGACGCCTACGACCGCGTGGAGGCCGTGGACCGACCCGAGATCTGGATCGGTCTGCGCCCCCGGGAGGAGGCCGAGGCGGAGGCCCGCGCGATCGACGAACGCGTCGCCGCCGGAGACCGGCTCCCCCTCGCCGGACGGCTCTTCGCCGTCAAGGGCAACATCGACGCGGCCGGCCTGCCCACCACCGCCGGCTGCCCGGCGTACGCCTACGAGCCCGCCGAGGACGCCCCGGCGGTGGCCGGTCTGCGCGCGGCCGGCGCGCTGCTGCTCGGCACGACGAACCTGGACCAGTTCGCGACCGGTCTGGTGGGGACCCGCTCCCCGTACGGCGCGGTCCGCAACGCATGGGATCCGGCCCGTATCAGCGGCGGCTCCAGCTCCGGCTCGGCCGTCGCGGTCGCCCTCGGCATCGTCGACCTCGCGCTCGGCACGGACACCGCCGGCTCGGGCCGGGTGCCGGCCGCCTTCAACGGCATCGTCGGACTGAAGCCGACCCGCGGCCTGGTGCCGACGAAGGGCGTCGTCCCGGCCTGCGCGTCCCTGGACTGTGTGACGGTGTTCGCCCGCACCCTCGCGGAGGCCGAGCAGGCCTTGGCGCACATGGTCGCCGGCCCCGTGCCCGCCCTCCCCGGGCGGGCGCCCGGCCCCTGGCGGATCGCGGTCCCGCCGCGCGCGCAGCTCGGCGAGCTGGACGAGGGCTGGGGCGAGGCGTACGAGGCGGCGGCCCGGCAGCTGGCGGCGGCCGGCGCCGAACTCCGCCCCCTGGACCTGACCCCCTTCACCGCAGCCGCGGCCATGCTGTACGAGGGCGCCTTCGTGGCCGAGCGCTACACCGCCGTGGGCGCCTTCGTCGACAAGGCGAAGGCCGAGGGCGGGGCGGGCCTCGATCCCACGGTCGCCGCCATCATCGGCGGCGCCCGCGACATTCCCGCCCACCGGCTGTTCGCCGACCAGGACCGGCTGGCGGCCCTGCGCACCCGGGCCCTGGCCGAACTGGCCGACGCGGACGCCCTGCTGCTGCCCACCGCCCCCGGACACCCCACCCTCGCGGAGGTCGCCGCCGACCCGTTGGGCGCCAACGCCCGGCTGGGCCGTTTCACCAACTCCACGAACCTCTTCGACCTGGCGGCGGTGGCGGCGCCGGCCGGCGAGGTGAACGGCCTTCCGTTCGGTGTGATGCTCGTCGGGCCTGCGCACACGGACGAGCGGCTGGCCCGGATCGCCGCCCTGCTCCAGCCGGAGACCCGACTGGCCGTGGTGGGCGCCCATCTGACGGGCCAGCCGCTGAACCCGCAGCTGCTGGCGCTGGGCGCCCGGCTCGACGTCACGACCACGACCGCCCCGGTCTACCGCCTGCACGCCCTGCGCACCTCACCGCCGAAACCCGGCCTCGAGCACGTGGGCGAGGGGGGCGCGGCCGTCGAGGCCGAGGTGTGGCGCCTGCCCGCGGAAGGCCTGGGCCGCCTGCTGGCCTCACTCCCCCGCCCGATGACACTGGGCAGCGTGCACCTGGCGGACGGCAGCAGAGTCCCCGGGTTCCTGTGCGAGCCGAGCGCACTGACAGACGCCGAGGACATCACCCCACACGGCAGCTGGCGCGCCTACCTGAACCAGCACCAGGACTGAGCCCCCACCGCCTCCGAACCCGCCGAGGGCACTGCCGTCCAGGGACGCGACGCCAGCCCCCTCAGGGACGCGCGGCCAGTACCCCTCAGGGGCGCGAGCGCAACGCCCTCAGGCGCGGGAGGGCAGCGCCCTCAAGGGGCGCGAGCGCAACGCCCTCAGGGGCGCGGGGAACTGCGCACTCCGAAACCCCGGGCACCCCACCATCCAGGGCCCGGGGCAAACACCCTCAGGGGCGCGGGGAACTGCGCGACCAGCCACAAACTACCCGCACCCGCCGACCCCGCTCACCCCACCGACGAATAGGCCACAACTCCCCGCAGCAGCTGATCGACAGCCTTGCGCGCCGCCTTCGCCACGGTAGAGCCCTCCGCAGGAGAAGCCGCCGAGATCTGCCCCAGCACATCGATGACCTGCTTGCACCAGCGCACGAAGTCGCCGGCCGGCATCTCCGCCTCGCGCAGCACCTCGTCGAGGCCCTTGCCGGAAGCCCACATGTAGGCGGACCAGGCGAACCCGAGGTCGGGTTCGCGCTGTCCCACGCCCTCGGTCTGGCTGATCCGGAAGTCCTCCTCGAGCGCGTCCAGCCGCCCCCAGATCCGGACCATCTCGCCGAGCGCTGCCTTCGCCTTGCCGGAGGGCAGCTTCGGAGCCATCGCGTCGTCGGCGACCCTCGACTCGTAGACCAACGCCGAGACGCAGGCGGCGAGTTCGGCGGGGGCCAGCCCCTCCCACACGCCGGCGCGCAGGCATTCGCTGGCGAGCAGATCGAGTTCGCCGTAGAGCCGGGCGAGCCGCTTGCCGTGCTCGGTGACCTCGTTGCCGCGCAGATAGTCCAGCTCGGTCAGCAGCGCCACGATCCGGTCGAAGGTACGGGCGATGGTGTTGGTGCGCCCTTCGATGCGGCGCTCCAGCTGCGAGGTGTCGCGCAGCAGCCGGTGGTAGCGCTCGGCCCAGCGGGCGTGGTCCTCCCGGTCGGTGCAGCCGTGGCAGGGGTGCGCCCGGATCGCGGTGCGCAGTCGGGCGATCTCCCGGTCGTCGGCGGCCTGGGAGCGCTGCTTGCGGGCCCGCTCCGGCGGAATGTGCCCGGCCTTGGTGCGCAGCGCTGAAGCCAGGTCGCGGCGGGACTGCGGCGAGCGCGCGTTGAACGTCTTGGGGATCCGCATCCGGTCCAGCGCCTCGACCGGCACCGGGAAGTCCATCGACGCGAGCCGCTTGACCTGCCGCTCGGCGGTCAGGACCAGCGGGCGCGGCCCGTCGTGCTGATCGAAGCCGCGATGGCCGTTGGCCCGCCCGGCCGGAAGCCCCGGGTCGAGCACCAGCGCCAGCCCCGCGTACTTGCCGGTGGGCACGTGGATGACGTCACCCGGCTTGAGCTTCTCCAGGGCCACGGCGGCCTCGGCGCGCCGCTGGGCCGCGCCCTGCTTGGCCAGCTCCGTCTCGCGGTCCTTGAGGTCGCGGCGCAGCCGCGCATACTCCTCGAAGTCGCCGAGGTGGCAGGTCATGGAGGCCTGGTAGCCCTCCAGGCCCTCCTCGTTGCGCTGCACCTGCCGGGAGATCCCGACCACCGAACGGTCGGCCTGGAACTGCGCGAACGACGTCTCCAGCAGCTCGCGCGAGCGGTGCCGCCCGAACTGCTCGACGAGGTTGACCGCCATGTTGTACGACGGCTTGAAGCTGGAGCGCAGCGGATAGGTGCGGGTGCCCGCCAGCCCGGCCAGGTGGTCGGGGTTCATGGCGCGCTGCCACAGCACGACGGCGTGGCCCTCGACGTCGATGCCACGGCGGCCCGCGCGCCCGGTGAGCTGGGTGTACTCGCCGGGGGTGATGTCGGCGTGCTGCTCACCGTTCCACTTGACGAGCTTCTCCAGGACGACCGAACGGGCCGGCATGTTGATGCCCAGGGCGAGCGTCTCGGTCGCGAAGACGGCCTTGACCAGGCCGCGCACGAACAGCTCCTCGACGACCTCCTTGAAGGAGGGAAGCATGCCCGCGTGGTGGGCGGCGATGCCCCGCTCCAGGCCCTCAAGCCATTCGTAGTAGCCGAGGACGTGCAGGTCCTCGTGGGGGATGGCGGAGGTCCGCTCCTCGACCAGGGCTCGGACCTCGGCGCGCGACTCCTCGTCGTTCAGCCGCAGCCCGGCGTACAGGCACTGCTGGACCGCGGCCTCGCAGGCGGCCCGGCTGAAGATGAACGTGATGGCGGGCAGCAGCCCTTCGGCGTCGAGCCGCTCGATGACCTCCGGCCGCCCCGGCGTCCACACCCGCGAGCGCTGCCGGCGCTCCCGCTCGCGGTCGGCCTCGCGCACGTTCCGGCCGCGCCTGCGGTCCTGGTACGACGGTCTGGAGGCCTCCATCCGGGCCAGGCGGGCGAGGTCGGGGTTGACCGCCCTGCGGTGTCCCTCGCCCTCCTCGAACAGGTCGTACATCCGCCGGCCGGCGAGGACGTGCTGGAACAACGGCACGGGCCGGTGCTCGGAGACGATCACCTCGGTGTCGCCGCGCACGGTGTCCAGCCAGTCGCCGAACTCCTCCGCGTTGGACACGGTCGCCGACAGGGAGACCAGGGTGACCGACTCGGGGAGGTGGATGATCACCTCCTCCCACACGGCGCCCCGGAAGCGGTCGGAGAGGTAGTGCACCTCGTCCATCACCACGTACCCGAGGCCGAGCAGGGTCTGCGAACCGGCGTACAGCATGTTCCGCAGCACCTCGGTGGTCATCACGACCACCGGGGCGTCGGAGTTGACGCTGTTGTCGCCGGTGAGCAGACCGACCTTGTCACTGCCGTAGCGGCGGCACAGGTCGGAGTACTTCTGGTTGGACAGCGCCTTGATGGGCGTCGTGTAGAAGCACTTCTTGCCCTGCTGAAGAGCGAGGTGGACGGCGAACTCGCCCACGATCGTCTTGCCGGAACCGGTGGGCGCGGCGACCAGGACGCCCTTGCCCGCCTCGAGCGCCTGGCAGGCCTCGATCTGGAAGGGGTCGAGACCGAAGTCGTACATCTCGCGGAAGGACGCGAGCGAGGTGGCCTGCTCGACAGCGCGCTTGCGTGCTGCCTCGTACCGCTCGGCCGGGGAGAGATCCTCTGTCATCGTGCTTTCGAGCGTACCGGGCCACACCGACAACAGGACGATCATTATCCGGATCGGCCGCCGTCGAACCTCGGTACGCCCAGCTCACAGGGGCACGGCTCGCCCGCTCCGGAGCCCGACGACCCGGACCGCGCCCGGCACGCACCGCGCGGTCAGCGGCAGCTGCCCGAGCCGCTCCCCGTCCGCGTACCCCGAGACCCCTTCGGCGGCGATCTCGACCTTCGCCGCCCGGTGCACGGTGACCTCGGGGCGTTCCACGTGCGTGCCGCGGTACACCTTCGGGAAGACCCGCAGCAGCGTCGTGCGGCTGCAGTCCCCGACCACGGTGACGTCGAACAGCCCGTCGGCGAGGTCGGCGCCGGGGCAGATCCGCATACCGCCGCCGTAGGACGGACCGTTGCCGACGGCGACCAGGGTCGCCTCGACCTCCAGGACCGGGCCGTCGTCGAGCGTGATCCGGTACGGGAAGGGGCGCAGGGCGGCCAGTTCGACGAGCATCGCCAGGTCGTACCGGGCGCGTCCGGTGGGCCAGCGCATGCGGTTGCCGCGGTCGTTGACGCGGGAGTCGAAGCCGGAGGCGAGGACGGTGCCGAACCAGCGTTCACCGGCCCGGCCGAGGTCGACGTCGCGGATGCGGTCCGCCTTGAGGGCCTCGGCGATCAGTCGTCCGGCGGCGGCCGGGTCGCCCACGGGCAGGCCGAGGACGCGGGCGAAGTCGTTGCCGGTGCCGGCGGCGACCAGGCCCAACGGCGTGCGGGTGCCGGCGACGGCCTGGAGCGCGAGATGGGCCAGTCCGTCGCCGCCGACGGCGATCAGGGCGCCGGTGCCGTCCGCGACGGCGGCCCGCGCGCGGGCCAGGGCGTCCCCGGCGTCCTCGCCGACGACCGTGCGCACGCGGAAGCCGGCCGCCCGCAACGCGGAAGCGGCCGGCCGCGCTGCGCGAGCGCCCCGGCCGCGGCCCGCCGCGGGGTTGACGAAGAGGGTGATCTCGCTGGTCACGAGCTTGACCCTAAGAGCTCTCCGTCGCCTGTCAGGTCACGTCGTCATAACCGTTGACGCGGTCCGTGGTCGACTGCTCCGGCAGCGACCGGCTCGCGGTGACCGTCTCGACCTCGCCGAGGTCCTCGGGGGTGAGGTCCAGGTCGGAGGCTTCGTCGTCGGCCGGTCCCATGGCGTCGCGACGGCTCTTGCGGCGGTCGTTGAGCAGGGAGAAGGCGGTCGCGCAGAAGTAGAGGACCCAGATCGGACCGGCGAGCGCCAGCATGGTCAGCGGGTCGGTGCTGGGCGTGGCGACCGCGGCGAACACCGTGATGCCGATGATCATTCCGCGCCACCAGCCGAGCATGCGCGTGCCGGTGAGCACTCCGGTCAGGTTGAGCATCACCAGGAGCAGCGGCAGCTCGAACGAGAGGCCGAAGACCAGCACCATGCGCACGATCAGATCGAGCAGGTCGTCCAGCGGCAGCTGGTTGTCCAGGTCCGCGGGCGAGAACTGGAGCAGCACCTTGGCCATGGTCGGCAGCGTCTTGTACGCGAAGAACGCTCCGCCGAGGAACAGCGGAACGCCCGTGCCGACGAACGCGTAGGCGTACTTGCGCTCGTGCTTGTGCAGGCCCGGCGCGACGAAGGCCCACAACTGGTACAGCCAGACCGGCGAAGCGAAGATCACGCCGGCCATCAGGGAGACCTTCAGGGCGAGCGTGAACGGCGTGAGCAGACCGTTCAGCACGATGCGGGCGCAGGTGCCGCTGCGCTGGTGCGCCAGCTCCGCGAAACTGGAGTCGCACCCCACGGCATGCAGGATCGGGTTCGTGAAGAACTCGATGATGTTCTTGTAGAAGAAGGCGGCCACGATCGTCACGACGACGATGGCCAGCATCGCCTTCGCGAGCCGGTTGCGGAGCTCACGAAGGTGATCCGCGAGGGGCATCCGCCCCTCGGGGTCCATCTCCTCTTTGCGGGCAGACTTCAGCAACCCACGTTCCCATCTCGTGCGGCGGGCCGGAGGTCACCGGCCCTGCGTCAGCGCTTGGTCGTGTCCGTCGGCTCGGTGACCGGACGGGAGCTGGTCACGTCACCGGGAGAGGCCTGGATGGTGCGCTGAGCCGGGGGCTGCTCGTCGTTGTGGGGCGGGCCGGCCGGGGTGGCCGTGCTGTTGCCGTCTTCCTTCATCGCCTTGGCCTCGCTCTTGAGGATGCGAGCGGACTTGCCGAGCGACCGCGCCATGTCGGGAAGCTTCTTGGCGCCGAACAGCAGGATGACGACGACGAGGATGAGAATGATCTCGGGGGCGCCGAGCCTTCCGAACATAAGTCTTTACCTTCTCACCGAGGCTGCGGGGGTGGTTGCCGTCCGACCGGTCGGACAACTGTCCGAACGATCGTGTTGACAGCGATCGTAACGCTCAGGGGTAAACGTGAGGCAATCCCTGTGCCTACTCCCGGTGCGCGGTCCGGGCCTCGTTATCCGAGCCGCGATCAGCAGCGTACCTGCCTCCCCCGTCGGCGCGGGAGGGCGAAGTGGCCCAAAACGCATTCGCCCCGGGACTCACAGAACGACCACAGCCCGCCGCGCCGACCAGCGCGGAAATGCGTCACGCGGTCACCGGGCGGCTGGGTCACAGGGCCGCCGGGGCGCCGGGGCGCCGGGTCACAGGGGCGCCGGGTCGCTGGGTCACAGGGTGTCCACGGCGCGCGCCGCGCTCACCGCCGCCCGCTCCAGGTCCTGGGCGGCCCGGTCGATACGGCGGGCGGACTCCGCGACCTGCCGGCCCAGACGCCGCGCCTCGAGAAAGACCCGCACGGCGAACACCGCCAGAACGGCGAGACCCGCAAAACCCAACGCAACCGCGCACATCGGCCAGAACATGGGGCCGAGCCTAGACCCCGCTACGGGGTCTGCAGGCGCAGGGTCCTGACCCCGCCGCCGGTGAGCAGCTCGACGATGCGCTCACCGGCCGGCTTGCGCACGGCCGCCCCGCAGTCGGGGCAGGTGAACGAGTAGAAGGTGGTACGGCTGGAGGCGCCGATCGCGAGCCGCAGCGCGCTCGCGGTCAGCTCGAACAGGCCCCGGCAGTCCGGGCAGCCGGCCCGGAACCTGACGGGCGCCACACTGCGCATCCCCGCGAACGCGGACGCCACCGACGGCGCCCGCACCCCGGACGTCACCGACTCGCTCAAAGCCCCTGCTCCCGCCCGTCGACCAGACCGTCGCCCTGCTGTCGCTCCCCCTGCGCGGCCGCCGGGGCGGCTGCCCCACCCGCCGCCTCGAACCCGTCGTACGCCGCCAGCGCCTCTCGGGCGGCCCGGCGGGCGCTGTCGGCGAGGTCCGGCGGGGACACGATCCGCCCGTCACGCCCGAGCCGCAGGGCCAGCCGCCGCAGCGAGGCCGGGTCGGGCGTGCGCAGGGTGATGCGCAGCCCGCCGTCGGGAAGGTCGTCCGCGCTGTCGTGCGGGTAGTACTCGGCGACCCAGCGGCCCCCGGGGCCGACCTCGACGACGACTTCCGGGTCCTCCGCGGACGGCTGCACCAGCCCCTCGGACAGGTCGCGCAGCTCGATCTCCGGCGGCGCCGACGGCTCGTCGAGAATCCTGATCTCGGCCACCCGGTCCAGCCGGAAGGTGCGGCGCGCCTCCGAGCGGCGGCACCAGGCCTCCACGTACGTGTGCCCCACGCTGACCAGGCGGATCGGGTCGATCTCACGCTCGGTGACCTGGTCACGCGCGGGCGAGTAGTAGCGGATCCACAGCCGGCGCCGCTCCGAGATCGCCCGGTCGACGTCGGCGAAGACCCCGCCCTCGGACTCGAACGTCACCGACAGACGGGAGCTGGCTCCGGCCGCCTCGCCCGCGGCGGTCTCCACCTTCGCCGTGGCGCGCAGCAGGGCCTGCCGGTCGCCCTCGCGCAGACCGGGCAGCGTCGCCACCGCCCGCGCCGCCACCAGCAGCGCGGTCGCCTCGTCGGCGGCCAGCCGCAGCGGCTCGGCGGCGTCCGCGCCGAGGGCGGCCGGGTTGTGCCACCAGATGCGCTCACCGTCGGTGTCGATGTCGAGGAGGTCGCCGCCCCGGAAGCTGGTGCCGCACATGGGCAGCACGTCCAGGTCGGAGACCAGCTCGTCCTCGGTGATGCCGAAGGCGCGTGCCACGTCCTCGATGCGCGCGCCGGGGCGCTCCCGCAGGTACGTCACCAGGGAGAGCATCCGCCGGGTCTGGTCGATCGCGTTCGTGGGCCTGACCGGTTTGCCTGCCACTGTGTTGCTCGCTCCCCCTCAGCCCTTGGCCACGGCCCGTAGCCGGTCCACGACGTCCGCCCGCAGCTCGGCCGGCTCCAGCACCACCACGTCCGGCCCGAACTCCACCAGCCAGGCGTCCAGCCCGTGCCCGTACGGAATCTCCAACTCGTCCCAGCCGTCCCCGAGTTCCCGCACCGCGGTGGCCTTGGCCCGCAACGGATATCCGGCGTCCGTCCGCAGCCGGATCAGGGCGCTGCGGTCGGCGGTCTCCCCCGCCCAGCTGGCGACGGTCTCGCGCACGGTGACCACGTCGGGGACCTGCGCGGTGAAACGCGCCCCGCGCGAGCGCACCTTGCCGGTGATCCGCGACAGCCGGAAGACCCGCTCGGCCCCCCGGTCACGGTCGAAGCCGGCCAGATACCAGTGCCCGCGCCAGCACTCCAGCGCCCACGGCTCGACATGCCGCGGCTCCGGATGCGCCGCGGTCGCCTTGCGGTAGTCGAACGCCACCGGCCGCCGGTCGCGGCAGGCCAGCATCAGCGGCTCGAACGCGGCCTCGTGCACGGGAATCCGGGGCTCCAGCGCGCTGTGGGCCTCGTAGGGGTCGACGTCCTCGGGCAGTCCCGCGGCGCGCAGCTTCTGCAGAGCGCCGCTGGCCGCCCCCGCGAGCCGGGCCTGCTGCCACACCTTGGCGGCCAGGCCCAGGGCCGCGGCCTCCTCGGCGTCCAGGGTGATCGGCGGCAGCCGGTTGCTGTCCCGGCGGGCCAGATAGCCGATCTCGCCGTCCAGGCTCTCCACGGTCTCGATGACCAGCCCGAGCTCACGGAGATCGTCCTTGTCCCGCTCGAACATCCGGTTGAAGGAGTCCTCCGACGCCGGCCCGCCGTGCCCCGACCGGAAGGTCTCGACGTAGGCCTCGATGGAGTCGCGCAGCTCGCGCTTGCTGAGCGGCCTGCGCGTCCCGAGCAGACACAGCGCGAGGTTCATCAGCCGCTCGGCCTTGGCAATGGCCATCGACGCCCTTCGCCTCCCCTATGGTGCTTACGATCGACGACCGTACCGCCCCGCGGTGCCCGGACAAAAGCCGAGGGCCCATGCCCGGGCAGGCATGGGCCCCGGATGATCGACACCGGTCGCGCCATGATCGACGCCGACCGGTCGCGCGCCGGGGTCAGACCCCGAGCAGGTCCACCACGAAGATCAGCGTCTCGCCCGGCTTGATCGCCGGGGTCGGGCTCTGGTTGCCGTAGGCGAGGTGGGCCGGGATCGTCAGCTGACGACGGCCGCCGACCTTCATGCCCTGCACGCCCTGGTCCCAGCCCTTGATGACGCGACCGCCGCCGAGCGGGAACCGGAACGGCGTGCCGCGGTTCCAGCTGGCGTCGAACTCCTCACCGGTGCTGAAGGCGACGCCCACGTAGTGGACGCTGACGTTGTGGCCGGCCTGCGCGACCTCGCCGTCGCCCTCCCAGATGTCCTTGATCTCGAGGTCCGCCGGGGGCTCGCCACCGGGGAAGTCGATCTCGGGCTTGTCAATGCTCACGTCACTGGCTCCTGCACGTCTCACGGAAAAGCAACAACACGGACAGTCTTACACCTTGGACGGCGGCCTCACGCCTTGGCGATGACGTCCACCGAGAAGACCATCGTGGAGTCCTTCTCGATGCCGCTGCCACTCGGCGGGTTGTCGCCGTAACCCAGCAACGGCGGAATGACGATGACGACGCGGCTGCCCACCTTCTTGCCCGTCAGACCCTGCGCCCAGCCCGGGACCACCTGCTGCAGCGAGAACGACGTCAGCGCGTTGCTGCGGTACGTCGAGTCGAACTCCTTGCCCGTGTCCCAGACGACGCCCTTGTACTGCACCAGCACGGTGTCGCCCGCCGCGAGCTCCGCGCCGTCCCCCTCGATCACGTAGTTCGACACCAGCTTCGTCGGCGCCTTCGACTTGGGGATCTCGATCGAGGGCGCCTTGCCGTCGGTGTTCGTGCCGACCTTGGGCACCCCGGCGTCGTTCTGCGGCACGTCCTTGCCCTTGGCCGAGGCCGTCGAGTTGAACGTGTTCTGGATGTCGAACACGAACACCAGGGTGTCGGTGCCCGTGATGCCCGCCTGCGTGTTGCCCTCCTTGCCGAAACCCCAGGCCGGCGGCACCGAGAACAGCACCCGGCTGCCGGTCTTCTTCCCCGTCAGCGCATACGTCCAGCCCTCGAGGTTGCCGCCCTTGGCGAGCCGGGTGAACTGCATCTTCTTGGAGTCGTAGGAGTTGAGGAGAATCTTCCCGCTGTCCCAGATCTGACCGAGACAGTGGGCCTGGATGTAGTCGTTCTCCGCGACGGTCTTCCCGCTGCCCGCGATCACCGTCTTCACCGCCAGCTGGCTGGAGGGCTCACCGGTGCCCTTGGCGACCGTCGGCTTCTCACCGAACTTCACCCCCGCCGTGATGGCCGGCAGCGGACCGTCCACGATCTTCGGCGGGGGAGCCGCGGACGTGGCTCCCGCGGAGGGCGACGCGCTGTCGCTCGCCTTGCTCGTGTCGGACTTGTCGTCGCCGCACCCGGCGAGCGTGACCAGTCCCGCGGGTACGGCGGCAAGGATGAGGGAGCGTCGGCGCACGATGAAAGCCTCGTAATCGGTCGATCTTCTGATGGCGTGCGCGCAACTCTACGACGCGAGACGGGCACCGTACGGGAAACGTACGGTGCCCGTGTTGCGTTCCGTTCCGCGCGCGGAACACGCGCGGAACGCATCCCTCACATGCCGGCGATCAGCTTCTCCACCCGGTCGTCCACCGAACGGAACGGGTCCTTGCACAACACCGTGCGCTGCGCCTGGTCGTTCAGCTTCAGGTGCACCCAGTCCACGGTGAAGTCCCGGCGCTGCTCCTGCGCACGACGGATGAAGTCACCGCGCAACCGCGCCCGAGTGGTCTGCGGGGGCACCGACTTGCCCTCGAAGATCTTCAAGTCGTTGCAGATCCGCGCCGCCTGGCCCTTGCGCTCCAGCAGGTAGTACAGCCCACGACGCCGGTGGATGTCGTGGTAGGCGAGGTCTATCTGCGCCACGCGCGGATGCGACATCGTCATGTTGTGCTTGGCCCGGTACCGCTCGATGAGCTTGTACTTCATGACCCAGTCGATCTCGGTGCCGATCCGGTCGAGGTCCTCCGCCTCGATCGCGTCCAGCGTGCGGCCCCACAGTTCCAGGACCTGCTCCACGGTGCCCGTGCGGACACCCCGGCGCTCGACGAAGTCCACGGCCTTCTCGTAGTACTCCCGCTGCACCTCCAGCGCGGAGGCCTCCCGGCCGCTGGCCAGACGGACCTTGCGGCGGCCCGTGATGTCGTGGCTGACCTCCCGGATCGCCCGGATCGGGTTCTCCAGCGTCAGGTCCCGCATCACCGTGCCCGCCTCGATCATGCGCAGCACCAGGTCGGTCGCCCCGACCTTCAGCAGCATGGTCGTCTCGGACATGTTCGAGTCGCCCACGATGACATGCAGACGGCGATAGCGCTCGGCGTCCGCGTGCGGCTCGTCGCGGGTGTTGATGATGGGCCGCGAACGCGTCGTCGCCGACGACACGCCCTCCCAGATGTGCTCGGCCCGCTGGCTGACGCAGTAGACCGCCCCACGGGGCGTCTGCAGCACCTTGCCCGCGCCGCACAGCAGCTGCCGGGTCACCAGGAACGGAATCAGGATGTCCGCGAGCCGGGAGAACTCCCCGTGCCGCGCGACCAGATAGTTCTCGTGACAACCATAAGAGTTGCCCGCCGAGTCCGTGTTGTTCTTGAAGAGGTAGACGTCGCCCGCGATTCCTTCCTCGTGCAGGCGTCGCTCCGCGTCCACCAGGAGTCCCTCGAGAATGCGCTCGCCGGCCTTGTCGTGGGTGACCAACTCGGTCACGTTGTCACATTCCGGTGTCGCGTATTCCGGATGCGAACCCACGTCGAGATAGAGGCGGGCGCCGTTCCGCAGAAAGACATTGCTGCTTCGGCCCCATGACACGACACGGCGGAAGAGGTACCGCGCCACCTCGTCGGGAGACAGCCGGCGCTGTCCCCTGAACGTACATGTGACGCCGTACTCGTTCTCCAGCCCGAAAATGCGGCGGTCCATGACTGAACATTACGCCCGATCCCCTGAACTGAAACGGGGTTCGGCAGCACGGTTTGGATCATTTTCCGATGAAGCCGCAACAACCCCACTCCCGGCGGGAACTGCGAGTACCCGCCCCGTGGCCAGCAAAACCAGCAACGACACACCCCCCGCGACCGCCGGCGCCACGAATCCCCACAGCGCCCCGCCCGCCTCCACCACCGGGCCCGCCAGCCCCGTGCCCACCGACGCGCCGACCGTGAACGTCGTCACCAGCCAGGAGAACGCCTCCGTCACCGTGCCCGCCGGAGCGTGCCGGTCCACGATGACGAACGCACACGCGATGACCGGCGCCAGGAACAGCCCCGCCAACGCCGTCAACGCCACCATCGCCACCGCCCCCGGCATCGCCGTCAACGGCAGATAACACACCGCCAGAAGCGCCACCAGCACCCGCAACCGCCGCTCCGGCGGCCCCGCCCACCGCCGCGCCCCGTACACCAGACCCCCGACCAGCGCACCCAGACCCAGCGCCGCCATCAACCAGCCGTACACCGCGTCCCCGCCGTGCTCGTCCGCGTACGGCACCGACGCCACCGTGATGGAACCCAGCGCCATCCCGATGAACAGGAACGCCCCCAGCAGCGCCAGCAGACCGCGCGAGCGCAGCGCGCCCAGCCAGTGCGCCTCACGCGGAGCCGAACGCCACGCACGCGACGGCGGCGACACCACCACCCACAGAGCCCCCGCCACCCCCACCGCGCTCAGCACCACCAGCGCCGCCCGGGCCGACCACAACGACACGCACAACGTCACCAGCAGCGGTCCCACGGTGAACATCACCTCCTGCGCCACCGCGTCCATCGCGTACGCCGTGTGCACCTGGTCCTCACGGCGCAGCACCGCCGGCCACAGCGCCCGCAGACCGCCCTCCAGCGGCGGCGTGAACAGCCCGGAAGCGGCCACCGCGGCATACGCCACCGGAAGCGGATCCGTGCCCGCGAACGCGAAGACCGTCATCGCCGCGGCCGAGGCCAGCGCCGCCGGGAACTGCACCCGCGGCTGTCCGTGCAGATCCACCAGCCGCCCCAGCAGCGGCTGACCCACGGCGTTCGCGACGCCGTACACGGCCGCCAGCGCGCCCGCGAGACTGTACGAACCGCCCTGCGCCCGCACGAACAGCACGATCGCGATGGCCGCCGTGGCGTTGGGCAGCCGGCCCACGAGCGTGCCGACGAGCAGCCGGGCAGCATGCTTCGCCCTGAGGATCTCGAGGTATCCCGCGGCCAATGTCCCGCCTCCGTCGGCTCGCCCCGGGCGGCGACCACCCCGAGGTTTTACGTATAACTTCTTCCGTCATACGTACCATGTGCGCTGTTCACCAGTCCAGACGAAGGAGCGACCCCACCGTGCCACGAGGCAGCACGCGCCCCACGAGCCGCGACGTCGCCCAGGCCGCGGGAGTCTCCCAGGCCGCCGTCTCCCTCGTACTCGGCGACAAGTGGCGCGGCCGCGTCTCCGAACCCACCGCCGAACGCGTCCGCCTGGCCGCAAGCGAACTCGGCTACCGCCCCAACCTCGCCGCCCGCAACCTCCGCCTCGGGCACACCCGCACCGTCCTCCTCGTCGTCCCCGTCCTCACCACCGAGTTCTTCGCCGGCGTCTACACCGGCGCCGCTCGCGTCGCCGCCGAACACGGCTTCGGCGTCGTCCTCTACCCCTCCCCCGAAGGCATCGGGCCCGCCCGATCGCCCTTCGCCTCCGCCCAGGCCGCCCTCGACGGCGTCATCGCCTCCTCCATGGCCGCCGACGCCCTCACCGACCTGCGCGGCGACCAGCTCCCCCTCGTCATGCTCGACAGCGACCCCGCCGGCAGCCTGGGCGCCGCCACCGTCAACCTCGACATCACCGACGGCATACGCCAGGTCGCCGACCACCTCCTCGGCCTCGGCCACCGCCACTTCCTGCACCTCGCCGCCGACGTGCCCTCCTGGACCTTCCACATCCGCGCACGCGAACTCGCCGCCCGCATCACCGCACAACCCGGCGCCACCCTGCGCACCGCCACCACGCCCGTCACCATCGACGGCGCCCTCGCCGCCGCCGAGACCGCCCTCGCCGCCACCACGGGCCCCCGCCCCACCGCCGTCGTCTGCGACGACGACAAACTCGCCGCCGGCGCCTACAAGGCCCTACGACGCCTCGGCCTGCACATCCCCCGCGACGTCTCCGTCACCGGCCTCGACGACCTCGCCCTCGCCACCGCCCTCGACCCCGAACTCACCACCGTGCGACTCGACGCCGAACTCTTCGGCGAACGCGGCATGCACGCCCTCCTCGCCGTCCTGGACGGCCGCACACCGGACGCCGGGGACATCCCCGTCCACCTCGTGGCACGCGCCTCCACAGCCCCTCCCAGACCCTCCTGAGACACCTCACGCCCCGACCGGGACACCGGCCGGGGCGTGAAAGAGCCGAACCATCCGAAAAACGAGGAACAACCCCGCGCGAGCGCGGACCTACTCCTTCCCGACGTCCTCGGAGTCGTCCGAACTCTCCGCCTCCGTGGAAGCGCCGCCCGCCTCCAGCAACCGCGCCAGCTGACGACCCACGATCCGCTTGAACTTACGCTGCTGCGGCCGCGTACGGTCCAGCACCGCAACCTCCAGCCGCTCGGCCGGAATCTCCCGCTGCGTCCCGTTCGTGTCACGCGACAACGCCTGAACAGCCAGCTTCAGAGCCTCCGCCAGACTCATACCGTCCTGATGACGCTGATCCAGATAGCTGCTGATCTGCTCCGCATTGCCACCCACCGCGACCGAACCGTGCTCGTCCACGATCGACCCGTCGTGCGGCAACCGGTAGATCTGGTCCCCGTCCGGCGTGTCACCGACCTCGGCCACCACCAACTCCACCTCGTACGGCTTCTCACCGGCCGAAGAGAAGATCGTGCCCAGCGTCTGGGCGTACACGTTCGCCAGACCACGCGCCGTCACATCGTCACGGTCATAGGTGTAACCCCGCAGATCGGCATACCGCACACCACCGATCCGAAGATTCTCGTACTCGTTGTACTTACCGGCGGCCGCAAAGCCGATCCGGTCATAGATCTCGCTGAACTTGTGCAACGCACGCGACGGATTCTCACCGACGAACACGATGCCGTCGGCATACTGCAGCACGACCAGGCTGCGACCACGAGCGATGCCCTTGCGCGCATACTCCGCGCGGTCCGCCATCGCCTGCTGGGGTGAGACATAGAACGGAGTCGACACCGGTTATCCGTCCCTTTCTGTCGAAGTCACTGGATCACCTGGGACACACACGGACACGCCTACAGCAACGCCGCACGCGGGCCGTCCGGCTGCTCCAGACGCCGCTCGAGGATCGAACGGGCGATCCCCGACGACTCCTCGTCGGTGAGCCTGCGGAACCCGTCCTCGGTGATCACCGTGACGATCGGGTAGATCCGGCGTGCGACATCGGGGCCACCCGTCGCCGAATCGTCGTCGGCGGCGTCGTACAGAGCCTGCACCACGAGCGTCGTGGCCTGGTCCTCCGTCAGATCGTCCCGGTACAGCTTCTTCATCGCCCCGCGCGCGAAGATCGAACCCGAACCCGTCGCCGCGAAGTGATGCTCCTCCGAACGGCCGCCCGTCACGTCGTACGAGAAGATCCGGCCCCGGTCCCGGTCCACGTCGAACCCCGCGAACAACGGCACCACCGCCAGACCCTGCATCGCCATGCCCAGGTTCGAGCGGATCATCGTCGACAACCGGTTGGCCTTGCCCTCCAGCGAGAGCTGCGCCCCCTCGACCTTCTCGAAGTGCTCCAGCTCCAACTGGAACAGTTTCACCATCTCGACGGCCAGGCCCGCGGTGCCGGCGATGCCGACGGCCGAGTACTCGTCCGCCGGGAACACCTTCTCGATGTCCCGCTGCGCGATGACGTTGCCCATCGTGGCCCGGCGGTCACCGGCGAGCACGACCCCGCCGGGGAACGTGACGGCCACGATCGTCGTCCCGTGCGGCGCCTCGATCACACCCTGCGTGGGCGGCAGCTGCCGCTTGCCGGGCAGCATCTCCGGCTGGTGCTCGGACAGGAAGTCCATGAAGGACGAGGACCCAGGCGTCAGGAAGGCAGCTGGTAGACGCCCGGTGCTACGAGTGTTGGCTTCCACGCGTTTCCCTCCAGGTAGGCAACGGCGCGACGACCGATGTCGGGGTCATCTCCCAACTTGCCGATGGCCGAATTGCAGTTGAAGCACAGTACGCCACGGACCCTACCCGTCTTGTGGCAGTGATCCACATGTACGGCCGGGGCTTTCAGGCAGATCACGCAGAGCCCCTTCTGGGAGGCGACCATCGCGTCACGCTCGGCTTCGGTCATGCCGTACTGACGCTTCAGGTGCCCTCGCCTCCCCTTGACGGCTTTGCATGCTTTGCAACAGGTCGCAAGGCCGTCAGACGCTGTGGCGTTGCGATGCCACTCACCGTGCGGCTTCGTCTCCCCGCAGCTGCGGCAGAACTTGTGGCCGTCGGGTGTCTCCACGCGCGGCCGCACGTTCCTTCCCTTCGCCAATTGCCGAGTCTGGTGATAAGCCGACCAGCACTCCCGGCAATAGGCCTGCAGCCCGTCCCGAGCCGCCTTGTTACCGGCGAAGGCTGCCCGCGGCTTGGGCTCCTTGCACCGCGAGCAACGCTTCACGCCATCTTCGCTTGCCAACCCAGAGGCCCCCGAAACCTGCGATTCGAAGGCTACTCGCCACCCTTCTGAACGAAACTTCGAACGAAATCCTCAGCATTCTCTTCGAGGACATCGTCAATTTCGTCAAGAACCGAGTCGACGTCGTCGCTCAGCTTCTCCTGGCGCTCCTTGAGGTCCTCGGAGCCCTGCGTCTCGACCGCCTGCTCCTCGACCTCCTCCGTGGAGCGCGTCGCCTTCTGCTGGCCGCCGCCGGTGTCCTTGGTCGCCATAACCCTCACCCCGCTCTTTCGCCCGATGTGGTCGACAGGTCGGCATTCCTGCCGATCGGTGATGATCAGACCCTACAAGCCGGGTCCGACATCGGCCCCGCAGTTGCGTCAAAGCACGGGGGCCATCTCGATGATTCCCGGCCAGGGCGCTTTCCACCCCGCCGGGCAGGTACCGTCCGGATAACCGTTCAGCCGCCCGAGAGGACCTTGACCAGGTCTTCTGCCGTTCGGCAGCGGTCCAGGAGCTCCTTGACGTGATTTCGCGTTCCGCGAAGGGGTTCGAGGGTTGGGACGCGCTGGAGCGAGTCCCGGCCCGGCAGGTCGAAGATCACGGAGTCCCAGGAGGCCGCGGCGACGTCGTCGGCGTACTGCTCGAGGCAGCGGCCGCGGAAGTACGCGCGGGTGTCCTCCGGGGGCTTGCTGACGGCCCGCTCGACCTCGGACTCGTCCAGGAGCCGCTTCATGCGCCCGCGGGCCGCCAGACGGTTGTACAGGCCCTTCTCGGCCCGTACGTCGGCGTACTGGAGGTCGACGAGGTGGAGGCGGGCGGCGTCCCAGTCGAGGCCGTCGCGACGCCGGTACCCCTCCATGACCTCGCGTTTCGCCACCCAGTCCAGTTCGCCGGCGAGGCTCATGGGGTCGTTCTCGAGGCGGGTGAGGGTGTCCTCCCAGCGGGCGAGGACGTCCTTGGTCTGGTCGTCGGCGTCCGCACCGAAGCGCTCCTCCACGTATTTGCGCGACAGCTCGTAGTACTCCATCTGCAGCTGGACGGCGGTGAGTGTGCGGCCGCTGCGGAGGGTGACCAGTCGCTTGAGGCTCGGGTCGTGGGAGACCTGGTGAAGGGTGCGCACGGGCTGGTCGACGGCCAGATCGACGGCGATGAAGCCGTCCTCGATCATCGACAGGACGAGCGCGGTGGTGCCGAGCTTCAGGTACGTCGAGATCTCGGAGAGGTTGGCGTCTCCGATGATCACGTGGAGACGGCGGTACTTCTCCGCGTCGGCGTGCGGTTCGTCGCGGGTGTTGATGATCGGGCGTTTCAGCGTCGTCTCCAGGCCGACCTCGACCTCGAAGTAGTCGGCGCGCTGGCTGAGCTGGAAGCCGTGTTCGTGGCCGTCCTGGCCGATGCCGACCCGGCCGGCCCCGGCGAAGACCTGGCGGGAGACGAAGAAGGGCGTGAGGTGGCGCACGATGTCCGAGAAGGCGGTCTCCCGCTTCATCAGGTAGTTCTCGTGCGTGCCGTAGGAGGCGCCCTTGTTGTCGGTGTTGTTCTTGTAGAGGTGGATCGGCTGGGCGCCGGGGAGCGCGGCGGCGCGTTCGGCGGCCTCCGCCATGATGCGTTCGCCGGCCTTGTCCCAGAGGACGGCGTCGCGGGGGTTGGTGACTTCCGGGGCGCTGTATTCGGGGTGTGCGTGGTCGACGTACAGGCGCGCGCCGTTGGTGAGGATGACGTTGGCGAGGCCGATGTCCTCGTCGGTGAGCTGGCTGGAGTCGGCGACCTCGCGGGCGAGGTCGAAGCCCCGCGCGTCGCGCAGCGGGTTCTCCTCCTCGAAGTCCCACCGGGCTCGGCGGGCCCGGTGCATCGCCGCGGCGTAGGCGTTGACGATCTGGGACGAGGTGAGCATGGCATTGGCATTGGGGTGGCCGGGGACGGAGATGCCGTACTCCGTCTCGATGCCCATTACTCGCCGTACGGTCATGCGGCCCTCCTTGCCCGGCGGCACCCTCGGTCGTGGGCGCCGCTCAGATACCGGTGGTGCTCCGGTGCGTGTGCGGTGCCCGTCCCCGCAACTAGCGACCCGGCGGTACGGAAGAGCCTAGAACGCCTCTGCGCTGGTGGGGAGATCATTTGCGTCATTGCCTTGCTCCAGCCGTGGCCCGGAAAACAAACGGCTGCGGGTACCCGTGGTGGGCACCCGCAGCCGCCCTGCTTTTACAGGTATTGTCCGGTGTTCGCCACCGTGTCGATGGAGCGTCCGGTGTCCGCGCCCTGCTTTCCGGTGATGAGGGTGCGGATGTACACGATCCGTTCGCCCTTCTTTCCGGAGATGCGGGCCCAGTCGTCGGGGTTGGTGGTGTTGGGCAGGTCCTCGTTCTCCTTGAACTCGTCCACGCATGCCTGGAGGAGGTGGGAGACGCGCAGGCCCTTCTGGTTCTTGTCGAGGAAGTCCTTGATGGCCATCTTCTTGGCGCGGCCGACGATGTTCTCGATCATGGCGCCGGAGTTGAAGTCCTTGAAGTAGAGGACTTCCTTGTCGCCGTTGGCGTAGGTGACCTCCAGGAAGCGGTTCTCCTCGGATTCGGCGTACATGTGTTCCACGGCCGTCTGGATCATGCTCTGGACGGTGGTGGTCTTGTCGCCGCCGTGTTCGCCGACGTCCTCGGAGTGGAGGGGCAGGCGTTCGGTGAGGTACTTCTGGAAGATGTCCTTGGCCGCTTCGGCGTCCGGGCGCTCGATCTTGATCTTCACGTCGAGGCGGCCGGGGCGCAGGATGGCGGGGTCGATCATGTCCTCGCGGTTCGAGGCGCCGATGACGACCACGTTCTGCAGGCCTTCGACGCCGTCGATCTCGGCGAGGAGCTGCGGGACGATGGTGTTCTCGACGTCGGAGCTGACGCCGGAGCCGCGGGTGCGGAAGAGGGACTCCATCTCGTCGAAGAAGACGATGACGGGGGTGCCCTCGGAGGCCTTCTCCCTGGCGCGCTGGAAGACGAGTCGGATCTGCCGCTCGGTCTCGCCGACGTACTTGTTGAGGAGCTCGGGTCCCTTGATGTTGAGGAAGAAGCTCTTGCCGGTGGCCTGGCCGGTGACTTCGGCGACCTTCTTGGCCAGCGAGTTGGCGACGGCCTTGGCGATGAGCGTCTTGCCGCATCCGGGCGGCCCGTAGAGCAGGACGCCCTTGGGCGGGCGCAGCTCGTGCTCCTTGAAGAGGTCGGGGTAGAGGTAGGGGAGCTCGACGGCGTCGCGGATCATCTCGATCTGGCCGCCGAGGCCGCCGATCTGCTCGTAGCCGATGTCGGGGACCTCTTCGAGGACGAGTTCCTCGACCTCGCTCTTGGGGACGACCTCGTAGACGTATCCGGAGCGGGGTTCGAGCAGCAGGGCGTCGCCGGGGCGGATGACGACGTCGAGGAGCGGTTCGGCGAGCCGGACCACCCTTTCTTCGTCGGTGTGTCCCTGCACGAGGGCGCGTACGCCGTCCTCGAGGACCTCTTTGAGGGTGACGATGTCGCCGACGCTCTCGTACTCCATGGCCTCGACCACGTTGAGCGCTTCGTTGAGCATCACTTCCTGGCCGCGTCGGAGCTCTTCGAGCTCGACGCCGGGGCTGACGTTCACGCGGAGTTTGCGGCCTCCGGTGAAGATGTCGGCCGTGCCGTCCTCGTTCGCCGTGAGGAAGACGCCGAAGCCGGCCGGTGGCTGTGCGAGCCGGTCGACTTCTTCTTTGAGGGCCACGATCTGGTCGCGGGCCTCGCGGAGTGTGCCCGCGAGTCGCTCGTTCTGGGCGGACACGCCGGCCAGATTGGTCTGGAGCTCGACGATCCGCTCTTCGAGAATCCTCGTGTGTCGCGGAGAGTCGGCGAGCTTGCGCCGCAGGACGGCGATCTCCTGCTCAAGGTAGGCAATCTGCCCGGACGGGTCGTCGGACCCTCGTCCCGGGCGGATGCCGCGGTTCATGTCGTCGTCGTGGGCTGCCACGGTCCTCACCTCCTCCAAGGGGAGCTGGACGCTTCCAGACCCTACCTGGGTGGGTGTCGATTGAAACCCCTAGATCACAAAGACTGTCGGGGTGTGTCCGATCTTCACCCTTGCGCTCTCCCTCACGCCAGGGGAATACCCACCGAACATGATTGGAAAGCCGCCGGGGGTAGGGTCGAAGTGTTCAACACCCGTCGGAGCCTGCATGGTTCCCCGGCGGTTCGACGATAAACGGCAGGAGTCATGGGCGTGCAGCAGGAGGCCGGTGTCGGCGGTGAGGCGCTGGAGGTCTGGATCGATCAGGATCTCTGTACCGGCGACGGAATCTGTGCGCAGTACGCGCCCGAGGTGTTCGAGCTGGACATCGACGGCCTTGCGTATGTCAAGGGCGCGGACGACGAGCTGTTGCAGGCGGTGGGGGCGGTGACGCCGGTTCCTTTGCCGTTGTTGACGGATGTCGTCGACTCGGCGCGTGAGTGTCCGGGTGACTGCATTCATGTGCGCCGGGTCTCGGACCGGGTCGAGGTGTACGGTCCGGACGCCGAGTGACGTGCCGGTCGCATGCTGTGAGAGCGGTGATTGATTTCTCGCAGGGCGAACGGCCGGGTCAGACGCTGCGGGCGCCCGCGGGGGTGGAGCGGACGAACTCGTCGTCCTTCCACTGCCATCTTGCGCTGTCCTTCACGTCGGGGCAGCAACTGGGCACGTCGGGGGTCGAGTAGCCGAGGAGCGTGGCCTGCACGGCTCCGTCGGCGACGGCGAGACCGGTGACGGTGTTGCGTGCTTTGGGGTCGATGAGGGTGGCGACCACGCGCGCGTGGGTGTGGCCCGGGTTGTGGGTGAGCACGTAGACGCCGTCGGGCGGGGTGCCCATGGGGGCGTCGCAGTGGACGACGGCCACGGTTTCGGGGGCGCCGTCGCCGTCGAGGTCGCCGCTGGCCTTCTTCACCACGAGGGCTTGTTCGGGGCCGCAGTCGAGGGGGAAGTCGACGTCCGCGGTGGAGGGGGCCGCGGTGGGGGCCGGTTTCGCGTCGGGGGCGGTGGCCTGGGCGGCGGTGGCGGGTTTGGGCTGCAGGAGCGAGGAGAGGGCGACGACGCCGGCGATGGCGGTGGCGGTCGCGACCCAGTGGATGGGCCGGGTGTGGGTGTGTGCCAGTTCCGGGACGGCGGGGTGCTGCACTAGGAGTTTCTCCTGCGGTGCCGGTGGGGGTGGGGTTGGCCAGCATCGTGCCACACGTCACAGGGTGGGGGAACGGCGGGGTACGGGATTTCGGACGCGCGCAGGGGTCGGATCGTGCCTCGTCCATGCTGCGGCTCGGGGCAACGAGAAGGCGCCGTGACCGAGTTCCCGTGGTGCTGGGGGAACTCGGTCACGGCGCCTTGTCGTTGGGTTGGAAAGCGGTGGTGCGGGCCGGGTCAGCGGCCGCTGCCTCCGTCGGCGTTGGGGCCGGTGTAGTCCTCGCCGTAGGCGCCCTTGGCGGGGCGGCGGCGGCGCATGGGCGGCTCGACGCCGTCGGCGAGACGGCGGGCGGTGAGCAGGAAGCCGGTGTGGCCGATCATCCGGTGGTCCGGGCGGACGGCGAGGCCTTCCACGTGCCAGTTGCGGATCATCGACTCCCAGGAGGTGGGCTCGTTGAAGGAGCCGATCTCGCGGATGGACTCGACGGTCCGTGCGAGCTGGGTGGTGGTGGCGACGTAGCAGCACAGGATGCCGCCGGGCACCAGCGCCTTGGAGACGGCCTCCAGGCACTCCCAGGGGGCGAGCATGTCGAGGATGACGCGGTCGACGTCGGTGTCGGACAGGTTGTCCTGGAGGTCGCCGACGGTGAGCTGCCAGGCGGGGTGCGGGCCGCCGAAGTAGCGCTCGACGTTCTGCTGGGCGATCTCGGCGAAGTCCTCGCGGCGCTCGTAGGAGTGCAGCATGCCCTGGTCTCCGATGGCGCGCAGCAGGAAGCTGCTGAGCGACCCGGAGCCGACGCCGGCCTCGACGACGCGTGCGCCGGGGAAGATGTCGGCGAAGGCGAGGATCTGTCCCGCGTCCTTCGGGTAGACGACGGCTGCCCCGCGGGGCATGGAGAGGACGTAGTCGGGGAGCAGGGGGCGCAGCGCGAGGTAGGCGACGTTCCCGGTGGTGCGGACAACGCTGCCCTCGGGTGCGCCGATCAGTTCGTCGTGCGGGAAGGAACCCTTGTGGGTGTGGAAGTTCTTCCCGGCTTCGAGCGTGAACGTGTAGTGGCGGCCCTTGGGGTCGGTCAGCTGAACCTGGTCCCCGACCTTGAAGGGCCCGCGCCTGCGGGCGGCACCGGTCGGTTCGGACATGTGAACAGCCTACCGGCGTTTGGCGGGGCCGCCGACCATCGGGGGCGTGGGCGCCGGTTCGGGAGATCGGTGGTCAGCTGGGGCGGGCCATGGCCTTGACGAAGGCGCGTTCGACGTCGGCTGCGGAGAGCACGCCGAAGATCTCTCCGGTCTCCTCGACGACGAGGTATTCGGTGGCGGGGGTGGCGCGCAGGACGTCGAGGAGGTCTTCGCCGGCGAGTTCGGCGGAGACGCGCATGCCGTCGTTGAGGTCCTGGGCGAGGCCGCTGACGGCGACCCAGGGGCGGCGGTGTTCGGGGACGCCGACGATCGCGGCCTCCCGGACGAGGGAGAGCGGTTCGCCGTTGGCGTCGACGACGACGAGGGCGCGGGCGCCGGCGTCGTTGGCGCGGCGCAGCGCTTCGGACAGGGGGGTGTGGGTCTCGACGGGGACGGCGCGCCGGGTCAGGGTGCGGGCGCGCAGTTCGGGGAGGTGTTCGCGCAGGCGCGCCATGCGCAGGCTGTTGCCGGCGCCGGTCCAGATGATCGCGGCGAGGATGGCGGCGAGCAGCGCGTCGGTGACGGTGTCCATGCCGACGCTGTCCTCGGCGCGGGTGCCGAGGGCGCCGGACTGGGTGAGGAGGGGGAGGCCGATGAGGACGGAGACGGCGAGCGCGCGGCCGACCCAGGCGGCGGCGACGGTGCCGCTCATCGGCCTGCCGGTGATCTTCCAGACGACGGCGCGGAGCATGCGGCCGCCGTCGAGGGGGAGGCCGGGCAGGAGGTTGAAGACGGCCACGATGAGGTTGGAGATCATCAGGCCGGCGACCAGGACGCCGGGGACCGTGCCGGGTTCGACGGCGTTCATGGCGAGGTAGAACACGCCGGCCAGGGCGAGGGAGAGGAGGGGGCCGACGAAGGCGAGCCAGAACTCGCGGCCCGGGGTCTCGGCTTCCTTCTCGATCTCGGAGACGCCGCCGAAGAACTGGAGCTGGATGCGGCGGACGGGGAGTTCGAAGCGGAGGGCGGCGATGGTGTGGGCGAGTTCGTGGATGAGGACGGAGGCGTAGAAGGCGACCGCGAAGAAGAGGGAGACGAGGTAGCGGGCGGCGCCGAGTTCGGGCAGGACGCGGTCGAGCTGGCCGCCGAAGACCCAGGTGATGAGGGCGGCGACGAGGAACCAGCTGGGCGCCACGTAGACGGGTACGCCGAAGGGACGGCCCATGAGGATGCCGCCGCGGGGCTGCTCCGGGGGGCGCTGGGGCGGGGGGCCTTTGGGGAGGGCGGGGGGTGCGGGCCGCCCGGCCTCGGCTCCTGTTCCCTTTCCTGTTCCTGTTCCTGTTCCCGTTCCGGCGGTGTGACGGCCGTTGCGGGTTGCGGTCTCGCCGACGTCGGCGTGGGTCTCGCCGGTCTCGCCGGTCTTTTCGGCTCCGGCCTGGGTCTCGGCGGGCTCGTCGCCGTCAGTCGGGTCGTCAGTCGGGTCGTCAGTCGGGTCGTGGTCGTCGTTCCGGTCTGCTCCGGGCTTACCGGGCTCGGCCTCGTCGCCGGTGGCAGGGGTGGGGGCCGCTTCGGGGGTGGTGCTGTCGTCGTGCGGGGCCGGCTGCTGCCGGCGGGGGGCCGTGGGGTCGGCGGCCCGGGGCTCGCTCGGCTGGACGCCGGTGGCCGCGGGCGCAGGTGTCGCGGGGTGCTCGGCCGACTGCTCGTTGTCCGGCCGCGGCCGCCCGCTCCCGCCGCTTTCCACCACGGTGTCCCCTCGATCGAAGCGTCTCCCGCCCGTGACGGGCGGGAGGGTCTGTGACCGATGGTATGCGGCGGTCGTGAGGTGTTCCGCCCGGCACCCCCCGTGTTTCCCGGCTTGTGGGTGACTGTCGGTGGCGGCCCGTAAGGTCTGTGGTCATGGAGAGCAGCAGCGAGGGAGTCGTCCGGGCGGGCGACGGTGGTGGGGCGGAGGAGCCGTCGCGCACGGAGGCGGCCGGGCCTGAGGGGGCGGCGGCGGGGGTCGTCGCGGTGGCTCCGGCGTCGCTGTCGCCGTCGCGGGCCGGTGATTTCATGCAGTGCCCGTTGCTGTACCGGTTCCGGGTGATCGACCGGCTGCCGGAGAAGCCGAGTCCGGCGGCGACGAAGGGGACGCTGGTGCACGCCGTCCTCGAGCGGCTGTTCGACGCGCCGGCGGCCGAGCGGACGGCGGCTGGGGCGAAGTCGCTGATCCCGGGGCAGTGGGACCGGCTGCGGGAGACGCGGCCGGAGGTGGTGGAGTTGTTCGCCGACGATCCGCAGGGCGAGCGGCTCGCCGGCTGGCTCGCGGAGGCGGAGCGGCTGGTCGAGCGCTGGTTCACGCTGGAGGATCCGACGCGGCTGGAGCCCGCCGAGCGGGAGATGTTCGTGGAGACGGAGCTGGAGTCGGGTCTGCGGCTCCGCGGGATCATCGACCGGGTCGACGTGGCGCCGACGGGTGAGGTGCGGATCGTCGACTACAAGACGGGCAAGGCTCCGCGGCCGGAGTACGCCGACGGCGCGCTGTTCCAGATGAAGTTCTACGCGCTGGTCGTGTGGCGCTTGAAGAACGTCGTGCCGCGGCGGCTGCAGCTCGTCTATCTGGGCAGCGGGGACGTGTTGACGTACGACCCGGTCCTGGCGGATCTGGAGCGCGTGGAGCGCAAGCTGCTCGCGCTGTGGGAGGCGATCCGGGAGGCGACGCGGACCGGCGAGTGGCGCCCGCGGCCGACGAAGCTGTGCGGCTGGTGCGATCACCAGGCGCACTGTCCGGAGTTCGGCGGCACTCCCCCGCCGTATCCGCTTCCGGTGGTGCTCGAGGCGCCGGCCCCGGTGAGGGCGGCCGCGTCGGAGGACGGGGCGCAGGGCAGAATGGGGCCGGGCTAGAGAAGGAGATCCACGTGGCCATCCGCGTCCTACTGGTCGACGACCAGCCGCTGTTGCGCACGGGCTTCCGGATGATTCTGGAGGCCGAGCAGGACATCGCGGTCGTCGGCGAGGCCGGAGACGGCTTGCAGGCCATCGACCAGGTGCGGGCGTTGCAGCCCGATGTGGTGCTGATGGACATCCGTATGCCGCGGATGGACGGTGTGGAGGCGACCCGCCAGATCACCGGTCCCGGCCGGGACGGTCCGGCGAAGGTGCTGGTGCTGACCACGTTCGATCTGGACGAGTACGTGGTGGAGGCGCTGAGGGCGGGGGCCAGCGGGTTCCTGCTGAAGGACGCCCCGGCCAATGAGCTGGTGCAGGCGATCCGGGTGGTGGCGTCCGGCGAGGCCATGCTGGCGCCGAGCATCACGCGTCGGCTGCTCGACAAGTACGCCACGCATCTGCCGTCGGGCGAGGAGCCGGTGCCGGACACCCTGCACACGCTGACCGACCGGGAGGTGGAGGTGCTGAAGCTGGTGGCGCGGGGATTGTCGAACGCCGAGATCGCCGCCGACCTGTTCGTCAGCGAGACCACGGTGAAGACGCATGTCGGGCATGTGCTGACGAAGCTGGGGCTGCGTGACCGGGTGCAGGCCGCGGTGTATGCGTACGAGAGCGGTCTGGTGCGTCCCGGCGCCCAGTAGGCGAGCGGCGGGAGCACCGGGTCCGCGGTGTTCGGGTCCGACAGCGCGGCCCGGTACGACGACGAAGGGCGCCCCCTGTCTGCTTGGGTTCTAGGAGTCGTTGCAACACCCCAGTTCAGGGGATGTGATGGACTTCGAGATCCGTAAGATCCGGACGGCTCAAGGGCCTGTGAAGCTGGCTCGG
The DNA here is from genome assembly GCF_052543235.1 of Streptomyces sp. SAS_272. Classification (NCBI taxonomy): domain Bacteria; kingdom Bacillati; phylum Actinomycetota; class Actinomycetes; order Kitasatosporales; family Streptomycetaceae; genus Streptomyces; species Streptomyces sp. SAS_272. The sequence goes on from NZ_JBMNDR010000043.1 coordinate 74,300, forward strand.
GAGCGGGCGACATACTCCCGGCTCATGGAGCAGGGCTACAG